>CAYVAO010000112.1:0-2941 GCA_964448895.1 uncultured Christensenella sp. | reverse complement strand
TTCAGTTGTTTGCGGCGCGCTTTGATGCGGGTCGCTTTGCCGATGCGTTCACGCAGATAGTAGAGTTTCGCGCGACGTACGCGTCCACGCCGAACGACTTTAATCGATTCGATGCGGGGGGAATGAAGCGGGAAGGTTCTTTCCACGCCTACGCCGTAAGAGATGCGGCGGACGGTGAAGCTCTTGCGCACGCCGCCACCCTGAATCTTGATGACAACGCCTTCAAAGTTCTGCAGACGCTCGCGGTTACCTTCGATAACCTTCACGAATACGCGGACGGAATCGCCAACCTCAAGCTCCGGCAGGTCGGTACGCAGTTGTTCTTTTTCGAGTTCGGAAATGATGTTCGACATTTTGAAATATTCTCCTTTCAGTTTGCCAGGCGTTCATACTTCAAAAGCAGAACAGAGGACCGCCCGATGTCACAAGCGCGATTATAACACAGAACAAATCACTATTGCAAGCCATTTATTCGGTATTGCACGTGAAATTCCCAGATTTTATGCGGGTTTTGTCTCCAAGGCGAGCTCCGTTTGCGCCTGCGGATGCTTGGCGTCGTACACATACCACAGCGTGATGACCACTATGACGATCACGCCGCCGACAAGCGACCAGATGCCGGGGTTCTCGCCCGCGAAGAGGAACACCCAAACAGGGTTTAACAGCGGTTCGAGCACCGCAAGCAGTGAGCACGTCAAGAGCGGCGCGTTTTTGATCGCAATGCTGTAGAGTACGTACGCGATGCCGATCTGGAAGATGCCGAGCACAAGAATGCCGATGATCGCCTGCGTCGTGAACGCGGGTCTTGTCGCGAACAGTACCGGAAGCCCGATGATCGCGGTGAGGAACTGTCCCTGCATGATGCCGCTGGAACGCGTTTGGTCGGAAACGCCCTCGCTTGTGATGAACATTGCCGCAAAACAGATGCCGGAGATGACCGCAATGACGTCTCCCACAATGCGTCCTTTGCCAATCTGCCCGATAAAGCAGAGGGATACGCCGAGAATCGTCATCGGAACCACGGCGATATCGAGCGGACGCAACTTCTTCTTCTGCACAAAAGCGATGTAGAGCAGCACGTAGACCGGCGCGCAATACTGAATCACGATGGCGTTCGCCGCCGTGGTAAGCTTGTTTGCCGCAACAAATGTGGTGCAGACGCTCGCGAGCGCGATTGCGATCTTGACCGTGTCCTTATTGAACACGGGCTTGATGCCGCGAATGCGGAGGTAAACATACATCACCAGCCCGCCGATCAGACCGCGAAGACCGGCGATGGCGAGCGGATTCCAGGGGACAAGCTTGATGAAAATGCCGCCCATGCTCCAGAGAAGCCCGGTGGCGATCATGGCAATGGTGCCTTTTGTGGTCTGTTTCATACCTGTTATCGCCGAAACCGGCGATTCTCCTTATAAAAAGACAATCCCGGACAGGACTGTCACGCATTCGATCTTATTCTGTTCTTACGATAACGGCGAATCTAAATAGTAGGACTATCGAAGTTTCGGTTAAAGCCAGGAGTCGTCGGGGGCTTATATGCCTTCGCCTTTGTCCGTCGCCTCACTCAATAGATCGGGTCGGTTGAGCGCGGTCTTGAGGCGCGCCTGCTCTTTTCGCCAAGCCTGAATCTTCGCGTGGTGACCGTTTAGTAAAATCTCCGGCACGTCCATGCCACGAAAGCTCGCGGGTCGGGTATATTGCGGATATTCCAGCAAGTCCTCCGAAAACGACTCGTCCGCCGCGCTATCCTCGCTCCCCAGCACGCCGGGAATGAGTCTGCTCACGCAATCAACGAGCACCATCGCGGGCAGCTCGCCGCCCGTGAGCACATAGTCGCCAACGGAGATTTCGTCGTCGATGATCTCCATCACGCGCTCGTCTACGCCCTCATAGTGCCCGCAGAGGAGCACGAGGCGTTCTTCGCCGGAAAGTTCCTTTGCGATCTTTTGGTTTAAGGTGCGTCCGCGCGGCGTCATGAGGATACGGCGCGCTGTGCCGCCGTCGAGAACGGCATCCATACAATCGTAGATGGGCTGGGCCATCATCACGAGTCCTGCGCCGCCGCCAAAAGGATAGTCGTCGGCCTTTTTGTGCTTGTTATCCGTGTAGTCGCGAATGTTGTGCACGCGGATGTCGATGAGTCCGTTTGCCTGTGCGCGGCCCAGCATGCTGGCGCTGAGCACACCGTCAAACATCTCCGGAAAGAGCGTGAGGATATCAATCCGCAAAGCAGCCGACCTCCTCCAGCACATCCGCATCGAGTACGATGCGTCCGCCCTCCACGTCCACCTCATTGAGCACACGCTTGAGCGCCGGAACAAGCAGCTTGCCGCCGTCGATTTCATACACGTCGTTTGCGCCCGTTTCGAGCACATCCGTGAGTTTGCCGTAGTCCTTGCCGCTGGTGTCAAACACATCGCAGCCGATGAGATCGACGACGAAATACGTGTCCTTTTTGAGCTTGACCGCGTTGTCGCGACTCACGCAGAGGTAGACGTTTTTCAGCGTCTCCGCGCGCTCGACCGTGTCGTAACCTTCCAGATGCAGCAGCACCGCGTCCGGTAAAAAACGCGCACTCGTAACCGCAACAGGCGCATACGCGCCTGCCGAAGTTTCGAGATATGCCGTTTTGAGTTTGCGAAACCGGGCCGGATCGTCCGTGAGCGGAATGATTTTCACATCCCCGTGTACGCCGTGGGCGCGAACGATCTGGCCGACGCGCAGGTAGTCGTTTCTCAAATCAGTCTTCCTGTAGTTCTTTCTTCAATACAGACGATTCGATCGATTACTCGACGATATCAACCATGTATTTCTTGTCTTCGCGGACGCTCGCGGCCTTGACCACGGTACGAATCGCTTTTGCGATGCGCCCCTGTCTGCCGATGACTTTCCCCATGTCGCCGGGCGCAACGGAGAGGGAGATCACGACCGTGTCCCCTTC
>CAYVAO010000111.1:0-6424 GCA_964448895.1 uncultured Christensenella sp. | reverse complement strand
GACCCAGGTGCGGTATGCGAATATACTAAATAAAATTGTATAAACCATCTGCATTGTGTTGTCAAGCGAGCGGAAAAATGGATGAGTCAAGGGGAATATCTTCGTTGCTGTCTTTAATAACGTCAAAAAACATATGGAATCAAAAGCAGTCCATCATGCATATTGCAATGATGCTATGCGTTGTGCCATTGGAGATTCTCGGCTATATCAGCTGGTGTCTTCGTTTGTGTATTTACGTCATCCGCATGTTTGTGTTTTTTTATACAGTCTGGATGCTGCTGAAAAGCAAATCGAAACTTGAGCATCTTTCCGTCTTTTTGCTCGTCGGGAACTATGCTGTTGTCTCGGTTGTGACGCTCATCAACCCGAACCATGATTTTCAGGCGCTGGCTTCTCTGTTCGCAACGGCTTTGCCCCTGTTCTTCTTTGTGGATTATATCTTTTCCGTGTCGCGTCAATACGGCACGTTTGTCATGGGCACGGCGCTTAAGATTTTATGCGTTTTAAACTTCATACTCATCTTCATTTTCCCAAAGGGACTTGTGCCCTGGCATACGCAGATTATGTATCTGTTTGCTTATCGAAACTCAAACTTTGCGCCGTACTTTGTTTTATCGTTTCTCGTCCTAATCGAAGCGTATGATCGAAAACAACATCTTGATCTCGAAGCGTTTTTGTGGATGTTGCTGGGTCTGGTCAATTTCTATTGTGTGAAGAGCGTAACCGCTTTGTTTCTGCAGCTGGTTTTAATACTGTTGAGCGTTCTGGTGTTCGGGAAAAGGCCCCTGCTCAAACCGCGAATTTGGATGGTCTATGCCACAATTGGCATCATCGCGCTGCTGCTGCTCTTTGACGTACAAAAACAGTTCAATTGGCTTTTTGAACTGTTCTCGCGCGACAGCTCTTTTACCGGAAGAACGCAAATCTGGCAGCAAGCAATCGACGCCTTCGTGAAAAAGCCGATTCTGGGGTATGGCATAGAAAAACTGGAAGTGCTCAATCAACACTTTTTTAACGATCACGAAGCGTTGTCAACAGCGCATAATTACTATTTAGAACTATTATACGAAGGCGGCGTTGTCGCATTCTCGCTATTTACAGTGCTCAATGTACACATCATCCGTATTTTGAGCAAACAGAAGCAGACGTCTCTAGTTTGGGTGACGAATTGCGTCTTGTTCTGTCTGTTCTTAAACTTTTTCGTTGAAACCTATCCTCGCATGCAGTTGCTCCTCGTAATCTTTATCATCGTTGAGCGCATGTTTGCTCCCCCAGATCCCGAGCTGGTAAAAACGGTTGCTCCTCGACCTGCCACGCAAGTCGAAAATGTTTCATAAATTCATCTTTACCGTTAACTCGCTCCGGGGTAATATCTCGGCTACTGCCAATGATTGCCTTGCATTTTCGCTTTCTGAAATTTGACAAAATCCGTCGGAGGGTACCATTGCAAAAGGTTCTAGTGATCAATAAATTCATCCCGGCTCCTGCCTTTGGCGGCGGCTCGAAGCGCTCTCTTGCATGGCTGCGCTTTCTGAGCAAACACTATGAAGTAACGCTCGTCGGTCACTGGGATAAAGAGTTTGGTGATCAACGAATCACGGAATTGCGAGACTATACAAAAGAAATATTCGGCTTTCCACACACACGAACGGTAAAGAGTCTCTTCATCACCGCGCTTCATGCGTTATCCAGTAATCAGTCCGTCACGTTGCTGCAATATCATCAGCGCGAAATGCAGGAAAAAATAGACGAACTTTGCGCAAAAGAGACTTTCGCATTCATCCTCTGTGAGGAACTATCCTCCATGCAATATGTGCGAAACATCCGCGGCACACCGGTATTTCTGGACGATCAGAACATCGAATATGAGCTCGCCGACCGCGCTATAAAAAACGCAACGTTTTTTCTTCGTCCCGTCTTTCGGTATGAAGCAAGCCGCATTCGCAGCTTTGAACAGGCAAGCTGGAAACAGGTTGAAAAGACATTTTTTGTCAGCGAAAGAGACCACGCCATCTGCGCCGCCGCAGTGCCGGAAGCACCTTGCGCGGTGCTGGAAAATACATTTTCCGAAAATGGAATCGCAATTTTGCCTCCTGCGCAATGGTTTGAAGCTCCCACCATCGCCTTTGTCGGGAATATCTCCTGGGGACCGAATCGAAACGGTTTAAATCGCTTTTTGACAAAAATTTATCCACTAGTCAAACAAACACTGCCGGAAACAGAGTTTTATCTCATGGGCTCTTGCGCCACAAAAGCGATTCGAAATCTATGTGAAAAAAACCTAATTCACTTGCTGGAAAATGTAGAAGAGGAAAAAAAGAGCGAAATTCTTAGTCGATGCTGGGTGACCGTAGCTCCTGTCTATTATGGCGGCGGAACGCGTGTGAAAATTCTTGAATACTGGGCGCACGCAAAAGCGACGGTGAGTACGGTGATCGGGAACGAGGGGCTTGTGCCAAGTGCGGGAACCTGGTCGGGAGACGATGATCGTGAAATGGCGCAAACGCTGATATCGCTTTTACAGGATCGGCAAAGAGCCGCGCAAATGGGGCGGCAGAATCACGAAGTATTTAAAAGATTTTATGAGGAGACCGCCGTCTATGGAGATTCTTTATATCGCTCCATCACCGCCCAACTCCATGAACAGGAGTCGCTCTAAAAATACCCTTCGCGCCTTTCACGTCTTGGGGCATTCCGTTACGCTGATGTCCTTTTGTAAAAGCAAGTCGGATAACGCGCAGTTAAATGATTGTTTATCCTATGTTGACAGGGTGGTTCCCGTGCCGCAGAGCGCGCTGCTGTCGCTGTTTCGCTGCGCGTTCGCGTTGTTTCTTCCCGTCCCGCTGCGCGTTGCGTATTGCTATAGCTTTGCAATGCGGCGCGCAATCGCGCAGGAGTTAAAAAAGCATTCCTACGATCTTGTCTACGTAAAGCGTTTACGCTTGGCTCCCTACGCAAAAATGGCAAAGCGCGCAGGCGTACCGTGCGTTCTGGATATCACAGATAGCATGACCAAATACTATGACAGAGTTCGCAAGAAGCAATCCGGTCTGGAGAAGTTGCTCTCCTGGGAAGAGTATCATAAACACCGTATCTATGAGAAAAAGATCTGCAATGCGCTTGCGCCGATCGTAATCTGTTCGGAGCAGGATACGGATTACGCGCCGAATATACTGGCGGTTCGCTATCTTGTCGAAGAGGTCATGCCTTTGTTGCCGCAGGCGTATACGCTTTCGATCGTAGGTGCAAAGGACGAGCATGTAAGACACTTGTACCACGACGCGCGGGTGCAATTTGTCGGCTTTGTAGAGGATATGAAAACCGCGCTGCAAGAGTACGACATTTTTGTCTGTGCGATTGTCGCGGGTTCCGGCGTGAAGAACAAGATATTACAGGCGAGCATGGCGGGCCTGCCGATTGCCTCAACCACGCTGGGTATTGAAGGCGTTGCCCCTGCGATCCGGGATGCGGTCCTGGTTGGCGATACCCCTGAAGAACTGGCAAGGGCAATTCTGGAGCTGGATGTCATGCCGGAGGAACTGCTACGAGCGAAGATTACGCTTGCGCAACAAATCATACAAAACGACAACAGCAATGTTTCCGTGCAAGCGGAGTGTCTGCGCCAGCTTGGCTTTTCATAAATTCGGCTGTGTTGATTCATCAATATAAGATCAGTCAATGCGACTGACGAAACGGTCACGATCACGTGGCCTCTTTTTTTGTTCATTGAATATGGCTATGATCGTGTTCGCCTATAGCGTCATGAATATGGCGGTGTTCCTCGCCTTTTGCGTTGTCGTGTACATGCAGGTGCGTGTGTTCGTGCGCGTGCTCATGCGTGTGGGTCAGCCCGTCGTGCCTGTGCTCGTGTGTGTGAATATGCACGTGAGAATGTGTGTGTTGTAACGCGATCGAATCGGTAATCGAAAAATACGCACCTAGTATCATGATCGCGAGCGCTAGAAAGAATTGCAGTTCTAATTGTTCGCGGAAAAGTATCCAGGAAAAGATCACGCCCAAAAACGGCGCAATCGCATAATACGCGCTGGTTTTCGCAGCTCCCAAGTCGCGCTGCGCCCGAATATAACAGAATATGCTGAGTCCGTAGGCGGCGAAACCCAATAAAAGCGCCGCGAAGCAATAAATCCAGCCGGGAAACGATTCTCCCAGTAAAAGCGCAACTATGAGCGAACCAAGACCGGAACAGATGCCTTTGAGAATGACGATTTGCGCCGTGTTCTTGGAGGAGAGTTTTCTGGTGCAGTTGTTCTCCAGTCCCCAGCAGACACACGCCGCCAAAATCAGGAGTGACTCTGCAGAAAGCGATATCGTTTGTCCCGGTTTTAGCGAAAGAATCACGCTGGAAAGCGTGACCAGCGCAATCGCAATCCAGAGCCGCTTGGAGATCTTTTCCTGAAACAGCGCGAGCGCGATGACAGACGTTGCGACAATTTCAAAATTGCCGAGCAATGCCGCGCTCTCTGCGGAAGCGCGCAAAAGCCCCATCATGAGCAAAATCGGTGCGGCGATATCCAGCAGAATCATTCCGATCACAAACGGAAACTCTTGTTTCGTCAGTTTTGTTTCGCTCTGTTGCTCACGGTGACGAACAAGGTAGAGAATCCCGATTCCAATCCCCGCACCGAGGTATAATAACGCCGCCATCATCGCCGGAGAAATGTTTTTCAGCAGCAGTTTTGATAGCGGCACATTCAGCGCATAGAGCGCCGCCGCGAAAAACGCATATCCGATTGCGATGGTTCCCGTCCGTTTCATGTGATGTGTTCCTTCATAAATACGATAGTTTCAGTATACCGTTCCAAATCGTCGCATTCAACCATCGAATCGCGGCCAATTTTCATGTGCTCCCATATACTTCAAACGACAGAATTCATCTACATAATATCTTCACACAACCATATTATGATGTGCGAAACAGAAGATGCTCTTTTTCTGCTTTCTTGTACTCATTTTGATGTGGAGGGATTTTTATATGGATCAAAAGCGAATCTTCCGCGTATCCGGCATGACTTGCGGGCATTGCGAGTCGCGGGTTTCCAGAGCCGCGCGCGCCGTTCCCGGCGTAACCAGCGCGATTGCTTCGTTTTCAAAAAACCGGCTTGAGGTAACCTACAATTCGGATGTGACGAACGAGGAAGCACTCGTTTCCGCCGTCTCGAAGGCGGTCACCGCTGCGGGCTATCGCGTTGCCGGTCTCAAAAAAAACGCACAGCCTGTCTCGAAGGTGATTCCCGTCGCGATTATTCTGCTCGCGTTGTATATGTTGCTGCGGTACACGATCGGGTTCGATTTCTTCGGCTATATTCCTAAGATCGACAGCACAATCTCGCTTTCCGCGCTGTTTATTACGGGACTCTTCACCAGCGTGCATTGCATCGCGATGTGCGGCGGCATCAATCTTTCGCAGAGTGTTGGCGCGGGTGAATCCGCAAAGCCGAACCTCAAAAAACCGCTTCTTTATAACCTCGGACGCGTGATTTCCTACACCGTCATCGGCGGTCTGGTCGGCGGCGTCGGCTCCGTACTGTTCCTAAGCGAACCCGTGAAAGCAATCCTCCTCGCACTTGCCGCTGTCGGCATGCTGCTAATGGGATTGAGCATGCTCGGATGGCTGCCGTGGTGGCTCACGCCGCGTATGCCTCGCTTCTTAGCAAAACCACTCGGCAAAGCCGGTTTGGGCAAAGGCCTGCTTGTCGTCGGCCTGCTCAACGGCTTTATGCCCTGCGGCCCGCTACAGGCCATGCAGCTGTATGCCCTCGCTACCGGCTCCGTCCTCAACGGCGCGCTGTCCATGTTTCTCTTTTCGCTCGGCACGGTTCCGCTCATGCTTGGTGCGGGAACGCTCTTTTCCGTACTCAAAGGCAAGTTTGCCTATGTGATTCAGCGCGTAAGCGCGGTTCTCGTCGTGTTCTTTGCCGTCGTGATGGCGACAAACGCGCTGTCTTTGGCAGGCTTACGTCCTTCCTCCGATTCGCTGGAAGCGGCTCCCGCCGCGACCGCCGCGGTAGAAGAAAAATCCAACTCTCTGCTGCAGCAGGCGCTTGATAAAGGCTATATTCCTGCCGAGCTGGACGGCAACGTGCAGAAGATTCAGGCGAATCTGAATCCGTCCGTCTACCCGTTTATCATCGTGCAAAAGGGCATTCCGGTAGAGCTGACGATCACCGCGGATGAAAACGCGATCACCGGTTGCAATCAAACCGTGGTCTTCCCCGCGTTTGATGTGAGAAAAGCACTGACACCGGGCGATAATGTGATAAAATTTATACCAGATGAGACAGGTCTGCTTTCGTACACCTGTTGGATGGGTATGTTGAACGGGCGCATTCTTGTGGTGGACGATCTGTTCTCTTCAACCGCAAGTGTTGTCCCGCCGACCGTCACCACAACCCCAACTCTCGAA
>CAYVAO010000110.1:4605-6445 GCA_964448895.1 uncultured Christensenella sp. | reverse complement strand
GTATGCAAATATGACAGCGAGGCCGAAGAATAAAATGAATGCGACAAGTGCATATACTCTGCGTTTAGCGCGTTTTCTTGCAGAACGAACAGACCGTCCCCGGCTTGTCGATCGGTTAGGAGGTGTTGCATATGAAGATGTATACCTACCCGTTTGCCCCATCGTCATTTCCCCCGGTTCATCGTCGCAAAACACTGCTCCGAAGCGAAATCTTGCAGCGTCCGTGATCTCGTAACAAATGCGTTACGGTCTATTCATGGAAATTTAATATTATACTATCGCCCTGAGTATACAATGTCAAGGAAAATTTTACAAATTATTGTACCGAGGGGGGATTTCATGCACAATCTGTTGGGGTTGGTCGTTTTGTTCATAAATTATTAATTATCTGATTATTTTCGCGATTTTGCATAAGTTTTGGAGCGTTTTTCACCGGGTGGGGAAAGGATGTCTATTTCACGTCCGGTTTGGTATAATGGATTATATTTTTGCAAGAAAATTCATGTTTTTATATACCTTATGGGGTAATTGAGAAAAGCGAAAGGAATTTTAAAAAGCGGAATGTTGCAAGTTTTATCGCTCGACGATGCAAAAGACAAATTGCTGACTTTTGCGCAAAAAAAGTTTGTTTTCAGCGAGCGTGTGCCGCTTTTTTCGTGTTGCGGGCGCAGTTTGGCTCAAGATATCTATTCGGAAGAGGATTTGCCCGCGTTTGACCGCAGCGCGGTGGACGGGTTTGCCGTAGCCAGCTGCGACACATTTGGTGCTTCCGCCGTGCAGCCTTCTCTGCTTTGCCTGACCGGTGAGGTGAAGATGGGCGAGCGCGCGCAGACACCGATCGAAAGCGGATGCTGCGCTACGGTTTGGACCGGCGGAGAGATACCACACGGGGCGGACGCGATGGTGATGCTTGAAGAAGCGGAGCACCTTGGAGGCATGGTTGCGGTGGAGCACGCGACAGCGCCGGGCAGACACGTGGTGTTTCACGGGGACGATGTGAAGAAGGGCCAGCTTCTCCTCCGCGCGGGAACCTGCCTTGGCGCGAGAGAAATCGGGTTACTTGCGGCGCTCGGTATGACGGAAATTAGCGTGAAGAGACGCTTGCGGGTGGGGGTTCTCTCCACGGGAGACGAGTTGATCGATCCCGCGCAAACACCGGTCGGCGGTCAAATTCGCGATAGCAACGGGATCATGCTGACGCTCGCCTGTCAGGAAACGGGAGCGGACGCCGCTTTCTTCGGTCGCGTGCCGGATGATGAAGCGGTACTACTCGCGTAACTGAGCAGGGCGGCGGGGGAATGCGATTTACTGCTGCTCTCCGGTGGAAGCTCTGCGGGCGCAAAGGACGCGGCGTATCGCTGCCTGATAAAGCTTGGAGAGCCGCTGTTTCACGGCATTGCGCTCAAACCCGGTAAACCTACGCTTGCGGGGCGAATCGGGGAAACGATCGTCGTCGGTCTGCCGGGGCATCCCGCTGCGGCGTACCTGGTGTTTCACGCGCTGGTTCGCCCGCTGATTGCGGCGCTAAAAAGTGAGCCGCTCGTCGCGCGAACCCTGCGCGTAAGGCTTACGCAGGCGGTGCCGAGCAACGACGGGCGCGAGGAACTGCTTCCGGTTTGCGCTTTCGGGGAAGAGGCGGAACCGGTTGCGATCAAGTCCGGCCTGATCTCTCCGTTGACCCGCGCGAACGGGTACATTCGCATTCCGCGGGATACAGAGGGGTTGCCCAAAGGGGCTGCTGTTGACGCAATCTTGTTTTGAGCGTCATCCGTTCGGATCAAAATAAACACGACAAGCATTATAAGAGTTTGATAGAAGAAGAACATAGAGGATCGAGCAT
>CAYVAO010000110.1:0-4505 GCA_964448895.1 uncultured Christensenella sp. | reverse complement strand
AACACGACAAGCATTATAAGAGTTTGATAGAAGAAGAACATAGAGGATCGAGCATGAGTAAATACGAATACCTGAGTAACACCCAATTGAGCGAAGCACTGCGGCAATATCTGTCGTTTCTAGAACAGCGTGGCCTGCCTGATCGAACGGAGAGTGTCTCTGTTGAGGCTTCTCTCGGGCGCATGAGCGCGTGCGCGGTCTATGCGCGGCAATCCAGCCCGCACTACACCGCCTGCGCCATGGACGGCATTGCCCTTCTTGCAAGGCGCACCTTTGGCGCCACGCAGACCACGCCGGTTTTCCTCAAGGAAAGCGACTTTTCCCGCGTAGACACAGGTGATCCTTTGCCAGCGGGATGCGACGCGGTGGTCATGATTGAGGATTGCGTGGAAGAAGACGGCGGCATTCTGCTCCGCGCGGCGGCTGCCCCCTGGCAGCACGTGCGCCAGATCGGGGAAGACCTCGCGGCGGGAGATATGATACTGCCATCCTACCTTGAGATTGAGCCCGCGATGATCGGCGCGCTGCTCGCGGGCGGCGTGCGAACGCTGGAGGTGCTGGCTAGGCCGCGTGTTGCGATTATCCCCACCGGCGACGAGATCGTTTCGGGCAACGACAGCCTTCGCGAAGGTGAGATACCGGAGTTTAACTCCGCCGTGTTTTGCGCGATGCTGCAGCGCTGGGGCGCGCAGGGAGAGGTCTATCCCGTCGTGCCGGACGATCCGGCCAAGATAGAGGCCGCGCTGCAAAAAGGCGCGGAGGAATGCGACTTTGTGCTGCTCTGCGCGGGCACCTCTGCAGGAAGGGACGACGGCACGGCGGCGGCGATCCGCAAGCTCGGCGAGGTCTGCGTGCATGGAATCGCCATCCGCCCCGGTAAACCCGCCGTTCTGGGCGCAGTCTGCGGCAAGCCCGTCGTCGGCGTACCGGGCTATCCCGTCTCCGGCATCATCGTTTTGGAGGAGCTGGTGAAACCCGTGATCGACCGCATGCTCAAGCGGGAACGCGAGAGCGCGGAGAGTGTTTGCGTCAAGATGGGCAGAAAGTATGTCTCCTCGCTGAAATATCGCGAGTTCGTGCGCGCAACGCTTGGTTTTGACGCGGAGGGCAGCCTTTCCGCCGTACCCATTGGCGCTGGTGCGGGGGTGATCACCTCGCTGACAAAGGCGGACTGCATCCTTGATGTACCGCAAAACTGCGAAGGATACGAGGCGGGCGAGCGCGCGCACGTGCGTCTGCTCAAGCCCATCGACCGCATCGCGCGAACGGTGCGCATCATCGGCAGCCATGATCCGCTGATCGACGAGGCGGCGGATGAGCTGCGGCGCGTGGACATCCGATCATATGTGAGCAGTGCGCATGTGGGGAGCATGGGCGCGATTCTCGCGCTGGGGCGAGGCGAAGGCCAGTTTGGCGGTGTGCATCTGCTGGACGAGACGGACGGCAGCTATAACGTATCCTATATCGAAAAATACATCCCAAATGGCGGCGTGGCTTTGATCGAATGCGTGCGGCGAACGCAAGGGTTGATCGTGCAAAAGGGCAACCCGCTGGGCATCCGAACGGTAGACGATCTCGTCAAGCCCGGCGTGCGCTATGCAAACCGGCAAAAAGGCGCGGGCACGCGGATCTTGTTTGATTATCTGTTGAAACAGGCCGGGATTTCCGCAAAGCAGATCGAAGGATACACGCGTGAAGAACTCACGCATACCGCCGTCGCGGCTCAGATAGCCGCCGGCAGCGCGGACTGCGGACTCGGTATCTTCTCCGCAGCAAAGATGTATGGCCTGGACTTTATTCCCGTCTGCGAGGAAACGTATGATCTGCTTGCGTCGCTTACCGCGATGGAAAATCCGCAGGTGCGCGCGTTCCTGCGCGTTCTCGCCAGCGAATCGTTTCTGCGCAGGCTGGATGCGTTGGGCGGATACACCTACGACAAACCGGGCAGAATCAAGAAGATCTGGCCGGAAAAAGAATAGAAAATCGTTGTTTTTTGCAAAATAATATATCCCGCTCAAAAATAGATTGTACTTGCCAAAGATTGTTTGCCGCCGTATGATAAAACTATCCTGCGGCGGTTGTTTTTATGAAGAATATCGGGAAAACAACGCGTTTGCATCTTGGCTCAAACCAAATCCATCCAGCGGAAAGGATGACGGCGTATGAACGATACCCTGACGCATGTCAACGCGCGCGGAGAAGCGCACATGGTGGATGTTTCCGAAAAAGACGTAACCCACCGCGAGGCGGTTGCCGAGAGCTTTGTCGTCATGAAGCCGGAGACGCTGTCGCTGATTCAAAGCGGCTCCGCCAGCAAGGGAGACGTGTTTGCCACGGCGCGCATCGCGGGCATCCTCGCCGCCAAGCGAACGAGCGAACTCATTCCGCTTTGCCATCCCATCGCGCTGACTTCGGTGAAGGTGGACCTCATCGCCTGCCCGCCGGATCGGGTGCACATCGTCAGCGAAGTGCGCTGCGATGAAAAGACGGGCGTGGAGATGGAAGCGCTGACGGCGGCAAGCGTCGCCGCGCTGACGATTTACGATATGTGCAAGGCGGTTGATCGCGGAATGGAGATCGTTTCCACGCGCTTGCTCAAAAAAAGCGGCGGCAAGAGCGGACTCTTTGAGCGCGAGGCGGGCGGATGCGAACCCAACGCCTGACGCGCGCGCAAAAAGGCGCGCCGCGCGAAACCGTAGACTTGCTGATGCTCGACGAGGTCCTTGGCGTGATCGGAGACGACAAGAGCGCCAAAGACGGCTCCGTGAGCTTGCTTTCGGGCGAAGCGGAAGAGCGAATTGCCGATCTTGGCGGGCTCTGCACCGGAAAGTTTTCCGCAAATATCGTAACGGACGGGCTGGACTATTCGCTTCTTGCGCGGGGAACACGGCTGAAGATTGGCTCCTGCGAACTGGAGATCACGCGCGTCGGCAAACCCTGCTACGAGGCTTGCGCAATCGCGCAGGCGGGCGAAACCTGTCCGCTGCCCCAAAACTGCGCCTTTGCGCGGGTACTGTGCGGCGGCGAGATACGAACCAATGAAGAGATCACGATCGATTAAACACATGAACAAGCACATCAAATACAGATCGGAAACAGAATGAACGACCGCTTTGGACGAAAAATTACATACCTGCGGTTATCGCTCACGGAGCGCTGCACGCTCAAGTGCGCCTATTGCCGCGCGGGAGAAGGCTTTTGCCCGAAGAAGAGCGAGTTAACGCAAGAAGAGTTTTTGCGCATCGTGCGCGCGTTCGCTTCCATCGGGGTTAAAAAAGTACGTCTAACGGGCGGGGAACCGATGCTCCGGCGGGATTTGCTCCCGATTATCTCCGGCATCCGCGCGATCGACGGGATTTCCGAAATCACCATGACGACCAACGGACAGCATCTGGTCGGGCAATGCCGCGCGATGCGGGAGGCGGGGCTCGATCGCCTGAACATCAGCGTCGATTCGCTTAAGCCGGAACGCTATCAAGCAATCACCGGCGGCGGTTCGCTCGCGCTGGTGCTTGCAGGCATTGAGGAAGCGTTTGCGGCGGGGTTTCCATCGCTGAAACTCAACGTGGTGCTCCTGCGCGGACAGAACGACGACGAGACGGATGATTTTATCGCGCTGACAAAGGATCGCCCGATCTCGGTGCGATTCATCGAATATATGCCGCTGGGCGAGACGGATCAGGCAGATCTTCGCGTAACGGGCGCGGAACTGCTGAAAAAGCATCCGCAGCTCGTGCCGGTAGAGCCGTTTTATCCGGGTCAACCTTCGCGGGACTATCAAATGCCGGGTTATGTCGGGCGCGTGGGGTTGATCGACCCGATGTCGCACCGCTTTTGTGCGGACTGCAACCGCGTGCGCGTGATGAGCGATGGGATGATTCGCCCGTGTCTCGGTTCCAACACGGAGTTTTCGCTGAAAGAGGCGCTGGAACAGAGCGACGATGAAGCGCTGTTTGCGGTGATTGACGAGGCGATTGCCCTAAAGCCGGAAACCCATTGCTTTGACGAAGGGTTTGCCGCGGAGAAGACGATGCGCCATATCGGCGGATAGCGCGTGTGCGAGTCACGGAAGTGAACCGATTGACGCGCTAAGATAATCATGATATTGAGGTAGAAAGATAGATTTCACGAGAGGGATCAAAGTGGCAAAGATTACATCCATCAACATCAGCCCGAAGAAGGGCACGTTTAAGCAACCCGTCGAGCGCGCGGAGCTGAGAGTGGATCACGGCATCGTGGGAGACGCGCATGCGGGCAACTGGCACCGGCAGATCAGCCTATTGGCGCAGGAGAGCATCGACAAGATGATCGCGCTGGGGCTACCCGACCTTACGCCCGGCAAGTTTGCGGAGAATATTACCACGGAGGGTATATCACTCTATACGCTTCCCGTCGGCACGATACTCCGCCTTGGCGCTTGCCGCGCGGAAGTCACGCAGATTGGCAAAGAATGCCATCAGCACTGCGAAATCTACAAAAAGGTGGGGCAATGCATCATGCCGCAC
>CAYVAO010000109.1:0-6450 GCA_964448895.1 uncultured Christensenella sp. | reverse complement strand
GCCGCAAATCTCGGGCCTTACCTTTCACGCCTTGATCGAGTTGATCGTCCGCGTAGCCCTCCAGAAGCATATCTTTATATTGGAAGTTCCCACGCGGGATATTCAAAAGACGCTGGAGGACTTTTATTTTGAGAATCTTCGGGACGCGGTAAAGGCCGCCAACGATACCATTACCGACATCAAGATCATCCTGCCGGAAGATCGCGATATCTATATCAATCCCATCAGCTCGGAGCCGATCAACGTATTTGCGCTCAATCCCAAATATACCTTTGAAACATTCGTCGTTGGCGGATCAAACCACTTTGCGCACGCGGCGGCGCTCGCGGTTGCGCAAAATCCGGCCGCGGCATACAACCCGCTGTTCCTTTATGGAGGCGTCGGCTTGGGCAAAACACACCTGATGCACGCCATCGGACACGCGGTAAAAGGAAACGATCCTTCCGCGCGCGTCATGTACGTTACCAGCGAAACGTTTACCAACGAGCTGATCACGGCGATTCAGTTGGACAAGCGACTGGAGTTTCGCAAGCGCTATCGCAATGTCGACGTGCTTTTGATTGACGACGTGCAGTTTATCGCAAAAAAGCAATCCGTTCAGGAAGAGTTTTTTAACACATTCAACACGCTGCACAACGCAAGTAAGCAGATCATCATCAGTTCCGATCGCCCGCCGAAAGAAATCAGCAGTCTGGAAGAGCGCCTTCGCTCGCGTTTCGAATGGGGTTTGATCGCGGATATTCAGCCGCCGGATGTGGAGACGAGAATCGCGATTTTACGAAACCGCGCGCGACTGGATAATCTCGACGTCGACGACGAGATCATTCAGTTCATTGCGGAACACGTGGTCAGCAACATTCGTGAGCTCGAAGGGTCTTTAACCCGCGTGGTCGCCTATTCTCAGTTGCGCAGAAGACCGCTGACGCTGGATCTCACCATCGAAGCGCTGCGGGATCTGCTGCCGGATGTCAAGAAAAAAGAGATTACGCCGCAGATCATAAAAAGTACGGTTGCGGAGTATTACTCGATTCCGGTCGAAAGCCTTCTTTCCGAACGCAGAGATCGTGAAATCGTGCTCCCGAGACAGATTGCTATGTATCTTTGCCACGACATGCTGGGGATTCCCTATAAGAGAATCAGCACGTTGTTTGATAAAAACGATCACACCACCGCGATCAACGCCTGTAAACGTGTCGACGAGATGATTGTGAACGATAGTTCGTTTGCCTCCGTCATTGAAGACGTAAAGAAGAGGATGGGTTAATCACTTTTTATCCACAATTTGTGGATGCGCATTGTGGATGCAATGCGAGTCGTGTGGAGTGTATGGAGTGTGTGGAAAACACACGATTAAAATCACCTTTTATCCACGAAAAACTCCACACCAAAAACCGCGCCGTTATGCGGAAAAAACATGTTCTCCACACTGCCCACAATACACTACTCCTACTGCTTCTGTTATACTATAGATCATAAACACTCTTTCACGCCGCGGAGTGTGGATAACGGTTTTCAAAACCGGTTTTAGCGAGACACTTTTTCTATCGTATGTTCGCTTTCGTCTGGTTTCTAAATTCGAGCCAGAAAACCAAATAAACGAACTTGGTTCATCCAGATAATCATTAATGATATAGATAAACGATCCTGAACGCTGAGAAAGGAAGATTGAATATGCATTTTTACATGGACTCAAAAGAATTGACAGAAGGCGTTCTTTCTGTTATTAAAGCGCTTCCCGTCCGCACGACGCTGCCGATCTTAGAAGGCATCTTTGTTGAGGCAACGAGCGAAGGCGTTAAACTCAAGTGTTCAGATCTCATGCTCCAAAAGGAGTGTATTTTACCCGCAACGGTTGAAGAAGAGGGATTTGCCATCATTCCGGGCAAACTCTTTTCCGAGATCGTTCGTAAACTGCCGGAATCAATTGCGGAAGTAACGCTCAATGGAAAATCTCTCGATATCTCCTGCGGCAGAGCAAAGAGCAGTCTGCAATGTGTTGAGACAACAGAAGAGTTTCCGGATATGCGCTTTACCGGAGAAACCTTTACGGTTAAGATGGATCACGCGGATTGCCGCGATATGATCAATACAACTGTGTTCGCCACCGCGCAGGATGACAGCAAGCCGATTCTGACGGGCGTGCTCATGGAGCTCGGAGACGAAATCACGATTGTGGCGACGGACGCGTTTCAGTTTGCAAAGCGCTCCATGCCGCTGAAAAATCCCGTGCCGGAACGTAATGTCGTCATCCCCGGCAAGTCGATGGTCGAAATATCCCGCATGATGGATGAAACGGAAGCCGACGTAGAGCTTACGTTTACAAAGACGCATGTCTGCGTGAACATCAAGCATTCGCGCCTGGTCGCGAGGTTGCTAGACGGAGACTATATCAAGTATAAGAATATTTTGCCAAAGGATCATACCACACGCGTAATGATCGATAAATGCGAGCTGATGGAGAGTATCGATCGCGCGCAGCTCATGGCGAGAGAAGGAAACCACAACATCGTCATGAAGTTCCATGAAAACAAGCTGACAATCTCGGCAAACAGCTTTGCGGGCAAAATCAATGAGGAGATGGATGTTCAAATCAACGGCGAGGATATCGATATCGCGTTTAATCCGCGTTTTTGCATCAACGTACTGAAAAATGTACCGGATGATAAAATCTATATGGATTTTACGACCAGTATCAGCCCTTGCGTGATTCGCCCGGCGAAGACGGAAGGATACTATTACCTCATCGTTCCGGTGAGAATCTATTCGAATTTTTAATCACTTAAGTATTTAAGAGATAAGGAGACGCATCTGCGTCTCCTTATTTATATAAATAGATAAGAATGTTCCACGTGAAACATTGATCTAAAATATTAACTGTATTCAATGATTTTGCGTAAGCATTGTTTCACGTGAAACATTCCATTTCAAAAGACAGAGTAAAGATGTTTTTACGGCAGATGTTTCACGTGAAACATTGAATACACCTCCCAATTCTGTTAGAATGACGATAGCGATCAAAAAACGAGATTAATATCATCTCTTTTATGAGATAGCGAATATCGGAGGAAAATATCGATTATGAAGATCGTTGCGGTAGCCAATCAAAAGGGCGGCGTCGGCAAGACGACAACCGCCGTCAACTTAAGCGCTTGCCTTGCCGAGCAGGGAAAGAAAGTGTTACTTGTAGATGCTGATCCGCAAGGCAACAGCACAAGCGGCCTCGGCGTGAAAAAAGAAGGAGACGGAAAATCCATCTACGATGTGCTCATCAATGATGTTTCCGTTGACGAAGCAACAAAAGACACGATGATCGATACGCTGAAACTGCTGCCCGCGCATATCGCGCTGGCCGGCGCGGAAGTCGAGCTGGTCAACATGATGGCGCGTGAACAGGTGCTAAAGCGCGCGCTAAATGCAACCAAGGGTGGATATGATTATATTTTCATCGATTGTCCCCCGGCTCTCGGCCTCTTAACGCTCAATGCGCTCACCGCGGCAAACACGCTGCTGGTTCCGATTCAGTGCGAGTTTTACGCATTGGAAGGATTAAGCCTGCTTATGAATACCGTCAAACTTGTTCGAAAGAGCTTGAATCCGGATTTGGATGTGGAAGGCGTGGTACTGACCATGTTTGATTCGCGCACCAATCTTTCGATGCAGGTGGTTGAGGAAGTAAAGAAATTCTTCAAAAACAAAGTGTATGACACCATTATTCCGCGCAGCGTGCGCCTCGGCGAGGCGCCTTCGTTCGGATTGCCGATTACGCGATATGCGCCAAACAGCGCGGGTTCTACCGCGTATAGCTCTCTCGCAACCGAAATGATTGCAAAGGAGGGTAAATAATGGCTCCTCAGAAAAAAGGTCTCGGTCGCGGTCTGGACGCGCTTCTTGATCCCTATTCCGCTCAGTTGGAGGAACCGGAAAAAACCGGCCTCGGTGTGCTGACGGTAAACGTACGCGATATCGACACCAACGCGCTGCAACCGCGCAAACAGTTTGAAGAAACCTCGCTCAATGAGCTTGCGGAGTCGATTCGCGTACATGGAATCGTGCAGCCGCTGATCGTGAAGCAAAAAGGCAGCCGCTATATGATCATCGCGGGCGAACGCCGCTTTCGTGCGGCGCGACTTGCGGGACTTTCCGAAGTGCCTGTGTTGGTAACGGATTACGACGAGGCGCAGATTCACGAAGTCTCCCTCATTGAAAACATTCAGCGCGAAAACCTGAATCCAATCGAAGAGGCAGCCGCGATTCGCTTTTTGATGAAGCAACACGATATGACGCAGGAAGAGGTTTCCGCACGCCTCGGTAAAAGCCGTCCCGCGATCGCAAATTCTCTTCGCTTGTTGCAGCTGCCGGAGAGCGTGATCGAGTTGCTCAAAAGTGGAGTTCTCTCCGCAGGACACGGAAGAGCCCTCGCCGGATTGACCGATCGCGCGCAGATTGAACAACTGGCGAAAGAATGCGTCGAAAAGGAATATTCCGTTCGTACGCTGGAAGAAAAGATCAAAGCACTGTCCGAAAAAAAGAAAACCGCTGTTGCGGTGAAAAAAGAGAAAAAGCATCTGCCCGCAGAGTTAGCCAATCTTGAGGAATCCTTCCGCGAGTCGCTGGGAACAAAAGTCTCCCTCGCGGGCAGTAATACGCGCGGAAAGATTACGATTGAGTATTTTTCCCGCGAAGACCTTGAGCGCGTTTACGAGAAAATTTCGGGAAAAGAGTAATATCGCTTTAGAGAATTATGAATAAGAAGTGCTCACTAGAGCAATACCTAGGGAAAAGGAGAACTGTCGTGCGAAAAATCGCTGTCTTGTTGGATATCGATCGACCGCACTCAAGCCGATAGCGCGTTTGCTTCCGGCTTGAGTGCAGCTCTTCTGCGCCGGTCGGTAGGAATCCATAGTGGCATGCTTTTTTATCAAAGCGCGCATACGAAAAGAAACCGTCCGGAGAAAATCCGGCGGTTTCTGTGATTTTTGGGAGGTGATCGAATGCGGCATACGGATGATGTCGGTCTGGATCTGTTTCAAGCGGGCAAATTCGGATCAAAGACGAGAAAAAGGAGATAAATAATGAAAAGAACATTGATCAATCATGCGCGGATCGGTGAATCCGTGCGGATCGAAGGATTTTTAGAACATATCCGAAACACGCGATATATGGCGTTTCTTGTCGTGCGCGACAGAAGCGGCAGCGTGCAGGTGACCATCGAAAAGCGGCTGCATCCCGAATGGACGGAGATATTGGACTCGCTTACGGTAGAATCTGTGGTTTCGATCGAAGGAAATCTGCGGGATAATCCGCAAGTCAAGCTGGGCGGACGCGAGCTGATTCCGGCAAAGTTGGAGATTCTCTCCCTTGCCGCTCCCCTTCCGCTGACGAAGGACGCAAATATCGATACGCGAATGGATTACCGCTGGCTCGACTTGCGCGGCGAGAAAGAACGGCTGCTGTTTGAGGTGCAGACTTGCCTTGTTTCCGCGATGCGAGAATTTCTGCTCCAACGTGAGTTTATCGAAATTCATACGCCAAAGCTGATCGCTGCCGCGAGCGAGAGCGGCGCGGATGTGTTTGAGGTCGGTTATTTCGACCGGAAAGCGTATCTCGCGCAAAGCCCGCAGTTTTATAAGCAAATGGCGATGGCGGCGGGATTTGAGCGAATCTTTGAGACAGGGCCGGTGTTTCGCGCGGAAAAATCCTATACCAACCGGCATACGACGGAGTTTACCGGATTCGACTTGGAGTTTTCCTATATCGAGTCGTTTCACGACGTGATGAACCTCGAAGCGGAGCTATTGACCTACGCGCTGGAACGCGTGCAGCAACAGTATGGAGAAAAAATCGAGCGCTATTATGGATCGAAGGTCGTTGTACCGAAGCTGCCCTTCCCCGTGATCGCGTTGCCGGAACTTTACCGCGAGTTGGAAAAACGTTATGGCTATCATCTGCCACAGAGCGAGCGCGGAGACACGACCACCGAGGCGGAGCAGCTCAGCTATCGCTTCTCTATGGAAGAGTTTGGTCACGAGTTTTTGCTGATCACCGACTTCGCGGCGGAGAAGCGCGCGTTTTATCACCTGCGCAAAGACGGCGTGCCGCAGGGGTACGATCTCGTCTGGCGAGGCGTGGAGATCACCACCGGCGCACAGCGGGAGCACCGCTATACTGTACTCTGCCAACAGGCAAACGAGCGCGGCTTGGGTGAAGACGTAAAATTCTACACCGAGTTTTTCCGGTACGGCTGTCCGCCGCACGGCGGATTTGGCCTCGGCGTCGACCGACTCACAATGCTGCTGCTTGGCACCGGTATCAAGGAGGCAATGTTCCTCTTCCGCGGCCCAAACCGATTGACTCCTTGATTTACTTTTCTTGAAAGAAAAGTAAACAAAAAACACAAGAGAAAGAGCCTGCACAAACAAAGTGCAAGCTCTTTGGTTTACTCTTTTGCTA
>CAYVAO010000108.1:0-6509 GCA_964448895.1 uncultured Christensenella sp. | reverse complement strand
TAGTAATCGGGGGAAGTTTGCCCGTGGGAGAATCGCTGCGCAGTCAGTTATTCATAAACTCCGAAAAGGTGGGCGACTTTGTTGAAATCACCTTACCCGCTTCCGGGGAAGATGAGGAAAGCGAAGTTGCGCGCATCCACTATTTGGAAGCAGGCGTCGGCGAGCCTTTACTACTGATTCATTCGCTCGGCCACTCGCTCTATACCTGGCGAAATGTGTTTGCTGAACTATCGGATAATTATCGTGTGATTGCCATCGACCTGCCGGGTCACGGGTATTCGTCCCGTCCCGATACGTTTCAATACACTGCGGACGACTTTGCGTTTATTTTCAATGGTTTTTTAGATGCGCTAAACATCAAGTCCGCGCACATGGTCGGCTTTTCGATCGGCGCCATGTACATGATGCGGTTTCTTTCGCTATACCCCAAGCGCGTTGCCAACTGTGTTGCGATTTCGCCGGGTGGAATTACGGAGCATATGCCCGCGCTGATTCACAACCTGCAAAAGCCGATGATCGCCACATTCGCGCGCAATCTCTATACCGCGACCGATGTGCGAAAGCTTCTAACCGAATGCGTTTCCGATTCCGCTTTGATCGACGACTATGTGGTCAAGCAGTATTACGAGCCGGTTTCGGATGGTCTCGCCCGGGAAGCGCTGATGTATGCGCTTCGTAATTACGATCAGGAGCTTATCGCGGAGGGTCTACTGCCCGTGGAGCACGAGGTGCTTGTTCTCTGGGGCAAAAACGACCGCTGGCATCCGCCGTCGGGCAGCGTATATTTCCAGAGCGTGCTGCGCGCGGGCCGCTATTATCTGGTTCGCAACGCGGGGCATCTGTTACAGGAAGAGGCGCCGATGAAGCTATTGGAGATACTGTATAGCTACATTCCGCCCGCCGTGCCGAGCTATGATGTTTACCGCTATACGCAGAATCTCGCGGAAGATCAAGAGTGATCGTATTCTTGGATAGCGGTGGCATTGTTTCCATCAAGAAGAATCGTTTGTCTGCGGGTTGATGAATATGATTGCGCAGTTTGATCTTGGTGATATCGTATCAATGAAAAAACCGCATGCTTGCGGCGAAAACGAGTGGACCATCATCCGCGTCGGCGCGGATGTAAAACTCAAGTGCAACCATTGCGGACGCATTGTGATGCTGGATCGGGCGGACTTCGTGCGCATGGGCAAGAAAATTTTAATAAAAAAGGAACAGTCAGCGGAAGCATAACGCTTTTGCAAACGAAAATTGGAACAGAACAATCCAGACGGGAAGAACCGAGTGAAGCGTAGAACTTTTACGCAGAGCCAAATTCGATATCTGCGTGATCGCGCTGAAGAGCAATATGAAAACATGCACGGCTCGCGTTCCTTTCGGAACGTTGAGTTTTTGTTGTATATTGCGCTCGTTGTTCTCATCGCGCTCTCCATTCGTACCTTTATAGCCGAGCCGATTCGCGTGGACGGGGACTCGATGATCCCGACGTTGATTCACAATGAGGATATGCTCGTTGAGAAGATGACCTACTGGTTTAGCGATCCGCAGCGCGGAGACATCATCATCTGCTTTTACCCGGGTTATACCGAAAGCTGCGTCAAGCGCGTAATCGGTCTGCCCGGCGAAACGGTGGAGGTGCGCGACGGCGTATTCTACATCAACGGCAACGCGCTGGATGAAAGCGCCTACTGGAATGACACGATCATAGGGGATATGAATCCTGTGACCGTCGGCGCGCGGGAGGTGTTTGTGGTTGGCGATAATCGAAACGGCAGCAAAGACAGCCGAAATCCTTCCGTCGGCTGCATTCCGTATGCCAAGGTGGTCGGTCGCGTCGTTGCGGTCGTCTATCCGTTTAACGAATTTGAAACCATCTCGCGGGTGACATACTCGTGAGTGAATTGCGAAAGCGCCGGCGCAGCGATGGCCGCGCGCGCACCTATCGAAACGCAAGACGATTGGGATGGCTCTTCTCCGTGCTGGTCACGATAGCCGTTCTTTGCCTTGTGTTTTTTGTTTGGCTTGCGCCGCTTCGGATTGTCGATCAGAGCATGGCGCCGGAGCTCAATAGCGGAGAAATGGTGCTTTGCGACCGGATCAGCAAGTTTATGCGTATGCCGGAGCGCGGGGATATCGTACTGTTTTCCACAGAAGACGGTCTTTTCATCAAGCGAATTGTCGGTATGCCCGGCGAAACCGTGGAGATCGTCGCGGGACACGTCTTCATCAACAGCATTCCGCTGGATGAGAGCAGCTATCCGGTCAATTATGTCGGCGATCTTACGCCTACGGAGGTGCCTGCGGGCAGTGTCTTCGTGCTCGGCGACAACCGCGAGGAGATGTACGACAGCAGGCTTGCTTCCGTTGGATGCATTCCTTTTGAGCATATCGAGGGCGTTCTTCGCCTCCGCGTTTCTCCGTTTAACCGGATAACTTACTTTTCTTAAAAGAAAAGTAAGCAAAAGAAATTAAACGTTTTTAGGTTGCTGTTCAATGCTTTTCTGCAAAGAAAGGCTTTTTTTGTTGCAAATAGAGCTATATTATATATAATAAATCAAATCAAAGAAGAAAAACGAGGCGAAACCAATGCTGATTCGCAAAGCGGAGCAGAGAGACCTGCAGGAATTGCTGGATATCTACAACTATGAGGCGGTCAACAGCGTCGCCAATCTCGATTTGAATCCGCGCACACTGGAAGAGTGGCAGGCCTGGTTTGACCACCACAATGTGGAAAACCATCCGCTCTATGTCGCGGAGGAGGAAGGCCGCGTTGCGGGTTACAGCAGCCTCTCTTCCTATCGCGACAAAGAGGCGTTTCGCTCTACCGTGGAGCTTTCGATCTATGTGGATAAAGACTTTCGCAATCGCGGCTACGCAACCGAGTTGATGGCTTTTATTCTCGATCTCGCCAAGGCGGACGAGCGCACACACAGCGTGATCTCCGTCGTCACCGCCGGAAACGAGGCCAGCTGCAAGCTGCACGAAAAGTTTGGCTTCACCTATTGCGGCACGATACCGGAAGTCGGCATGAAATTTGGGGTGTATCGCGACATCGTGAATTATTGGTTGAGGGTTTGAGCGCCTTTTACGTTCTCTTTTCCCTTTATCAGCGAAAGAACAAGCAGCAAAACGCACACCGGTACCATAACCCAGCTGCCGACGCTGCCCGGAGCGGTTCCTGTCGTGACGATTGGCTTCATTTGCCCGATGACGATGCGCATGGCGTACTCTAGGATCAACAGCACATACATAGCCGGAATCAGCGATTTATACTTGAGATAAACGCCTAGATAAACAAATCCCATCAATAATTGCGACAGTCCCCAGAGAGAAAACATGAGGATTACGGTTGCCGCTGCCTGAGTTGAGTAGGATTCCAGCGGAATAGTCGCGATGCTTTGCGCGCCGCCATCGGGTGCAAAAACGTGAATCAAACTCCGCACAATCGTGACCACCGTGATGAGCAGAAAAGCATATTGCGATAGCTTGATGCCGCGGAACTGGTTGTCGACGACGGCGGGGAGAAGCCGTAATGTTTTTTTCAAGAGAATAGTTCTCCTTTTATAAAGCATTTCTTATCTTATTAGAACGTAAAAACATGAACCCAAAATAAACAAAACAGATAAGCAGCGGACTGGAATCCGAATGTCATAGCTGGTATGATAGGAAAGGACAGTCGACATACTCGAGAGAATACGATTTCAGATTTTGGTGAAATAAAGATGAATACAGAAAAAATAGCTGCTTTACGAAAAAGCTTTGATTCAATCTCTCATCAAACGGAGGAAGGGATTGAATACTGGCTTGCGCGGGAACTCCAACCGGAATTTGGTTATAATCGCTGGGAGAATTTTGAGATTTCAATTTGGAGAGCGATGGATTCGTGTAATACCACCGGTGTAAAAACAGAGGATCATTTTCGTGAAGCCACGAAAATGATCACTCTTGGTAAAGGTGGACAGCGAGCAGTAAAAGACTACATGCTTACTCGTTACGCCTGCTATCTGATCGCTCAAAACGGTGATCCTCAAAAAGAGGAAATTGCGTTTGCACAAAGCTATTTTGCCGTTCAGACAAGAAAGCAAGAATTAATCGAAGACCGGATTCATCTTGTAGAAAGAATGACAGCGCGTGATCGACTCAGGGAGTCGGAAAAACGGCTGTCCGAAAATATTTTCGAGCGCGGTGTAGACGATGCCGGATTTGGACGAATTCGATCAAAAGGAGACAGCGCGTTATTTGGCGGCAATACGACACAAGACATGAAAGACCGATATGGAGTCAAGAGCGGGCCACTTGCCGACCATCTGCCAACCTTGACGATTGCCGCGAAAAACCTTGCAACAGAGATGACGAACTATCGCGTTGAGGAAAAAGACTTGTATGGTGAAACTCCGATCACGACAGAACACGTTCAAAACAACACAAGTGTTCGAAAAATGCTTTTAGATCGCGGAATTAAGCCGGAAACATTACCGCCTTCAGAGGACATCAAGAAACTGGAACGACGAGTAAAATCTGAAGAAAAGAAAATGATTGATCATGTGAAAGCGCTTCCGCAAGATGATCAAGTAAAGCGCTCTGAAAAAAAAGACGAATAGAACGTTCACTACTAGAAATCATATGGAATCTGCAACGGATTCCATTTTTGTTTCCCGTGAAACAATCTAATATTCAATTCCTTTTCTCGCCAGAACACCCTTCTCATATGGATGCTTGACGAGCTTCATCTCGGTGATGTAGTCCGCGCGGGAGAGCAGCGCTTCCTCCGGATCGCGCCCGGTGATGACCAGCTCGGCGTTGCCATGATCATCCAACAGAGACAGCACCGCTTCGCGGTCGATCAGCTCCAGCGAAAGCGCGGCGCAAAGCTCGTCCAGCACGAGAAGCGAACATGCGTTCGTTCTTGCAAGGCGGGTGACCTCTGCCAGCGTATGATCGTGCATTGCTCGTACTCTTTGACGCATCTCTTCACTCATATTCGGGAAAAATCCGTGCGGAAGCTCGTTTCGATACACGGGAACGCCCAGCTTCTCCAGCGTGGCGAGTTCGCCCGTTGGCAGACTCTTGAGAAACTGTGCGAGCACGGCGGTTCCGCCGCAGCCGACATGGCGACAGATGAGCCCGAGTGCCGCGGTCGTCTTACCCTTACCGTCTCCGCAATAGATGTGTATCATAACGCCTCCGAAAGAGTCACCTCGTTATCCACATTTTACGATAACTCTGTGGAAAAAGGCAAATCGATTCTTAGAACATCAGGAATCGTTTCTCAGATAAAAACAGAAGAAGCGAAAAACGTTATGTCGCGCTATTCTGCAAAAATGTGCGTTCCGGCAAACGTTCGTCTATTGTACGACAGTGGGATTTCTGAGTGTTGCGCGATTGAAAAACTGTAGTAATTTGTTCGCGATTCGTTTTCGCGCTGTTTTCGGTTGCTTCACATCCGGTTCACAACAGATTGACGTAATCTATGGTAGTATGTGTGAAAGGTCCCATCTTTACAAGTGAATTGAATGATCAATCGAAAGGATGGACGCCATTCATGTTTCGTCATTTCTTGCGCACAGCGATCGCGCTTGCGCTTACGCTGTTGCTGACCTTCCTCTGCGCATGTGCGCCGTCATTTGTTGGCGAGGAGAGGGCAAAAGAAGCGGGGCTCACGCTCATGCGGCAGGCGTTCGGCGTTACGGCGCGGGACGCGCATGTGGAGTATTATGAACGCGCGGGTTCCAGCGCGGTAGACAATTCGGAAATAAGCGCCGGCGGTACATCGCCAACGCAAATCTATATCGTGACCATATCCGATCCAACCATTCAGGAAGACCTCTACTATGCCGAGGTGGACGCGAAAACAGGCGTCGCTTACTACGCCTCCAAAAACGAGTGGCTAGTGACCCCGGTTACTCAACCGAACGCAACGGAAAAACAAAATAGCGGTTCAAGCGACGCGGCAACGATCGTGTTGCAGGATGATCATGAAGTCTCTATCGCCTGCGACTGGGTGAAGCGCTGCTTTCAAAAGGAAGTTACGCTCATGTATGCGGACGGCTGCTGCCGCACGGACTGTGTTTTCTCTTCGCGTGCAAGCATCGGCTATTTTGTTACGTTTGCGGATGGATCGATCTATCGCGTCGGGTTCTCCTGGCCGGAGATGGACCTTAGCGAAGTACAAGTACTGGGAAGGAATCGATAGGTGAAACGGATGAAACGAAAAATAGCTGTTCTTTTGGTATCCATAGCGTGCATTTCGCTGTTTCTCTCCGGCAGCTCGCCGAAGCTGATCGGCGAGGACGAGGCGAAGAAGGCAGGGCTTGCGTTCATCAACAAAGTGTTCGACGCAAACGAAACGGATGCGACGGTAACGCTGGAATCGCATATCGGAGTTAGCTATATAAACGGCGAATACATAGCAACTGGCGAAGAACAACCTGTTTTGTTTTATGAGATTACAATTCCAAATCCTAAAACAGGGGGTTATCTTTACCGCGCGGAGGTGAACGCGGATACGG
>CAYVAO010000107.1:0-6522 GCA_964448895.1 uncultured Christensenella sp. | reverse complement strand
AGCGTATTCCCCTCCGGTGAGGAGATCGCCCGCCGCCTCGGCGTAAGCCGAAACGCGGTCTGGAAGGCGATCAAAGCCCTCCAAGCGGACGGCTACCCCATTCAGGCCGTGCCAAACCGCGGCTACTGCCTCGCCGCTTCCAGCGACGTGCTCTCCGAGAGCGGCATCCGCCAGTATTTGACGGAAGAAGCGCAGGCGCTCGACCTGCGCGTATTCGACGAAGTCGATTCCACCAACCTCGTTCTGCGCAAGCTCGCGAGCGAGGGCGCGCCGGAAGGAACGGTCGTCATCGCGGCGACCCAAACAGGCGGACGCGGGCGCAAAGGGCGCAGTTTCTATTCCCCGCAGGGCACGGGCGTTTACGTTTCCCTTCTGCTCAAGCCCAAGATCGCGCCGGACGACGCAACCCTCATCACCACCACGGCGGCGATCGCCGTCTGCGGCGCGGTAGAGGCGCTCTGCGACGAACCCGCGACGATCAAGTGGGTCAACGACGTGTTTTTACGCGGCAAGAAGATTTGCGGCATCCTCACGGAAGGCTCGTTTGACATGGAGCGCGGCCAGTGTGAATACGCGGTGCTCGGCACGGGCATCAACGTCTATGAACCCGAAGGCGGCTTTCCGGCGGAGATTCGCGAGATTGCGGGCAACGTATTACCCGCGCCCGCGCCGGACGGAAAGAACCGCATGATCGCGGAATACCTCAACCACTTTTTACCGCTCTATCGTCAACTCGGTAGCGCGGAGGCCAACGCGGAATACCGCAAACGCAGCTTCGTGCTGGGAAAGATGGTCAACGTCATCAGCGCAAGCGGGATCACCCCCGCCCGCGCAATCGATGTGGACGAGCGCTGCCGCCTGGTTGTCGAATATGCGGACGGACGCAGAGATGCGCTCTCTTCCGGCGAAATCAGCGTGAAAGTGATTTAGTTTTTTACAGTATTGCCGTCTGCATAGACGAAAAAAGAGAACCAACGTTAGGAGAAATTACGCACGATGAACCCTGTCGCAAAATCCCGCACCTACAAGATGATGCTCGTGGCGCTGTTCGCGGCGCTCATCGCCGTCGGCGCGTTTATCCGCGTGCCGGTACCGCTCGTTCCGTTTACGATGCAAACGTTTTTCGTCGTCCTCGCGGGCATGCTGCTGGGCAAAAAGCTCGGTGGCGCGAGCGCGCTGGTCTACCTCGCAATCGGGCTCATCGGCATCCCCGTCTTTACGCAGGGAGGCGGCATCGGCTACGTGCTTAAGCCGTCGTTCGGCTACCTGATCGGCTTCGTCGTCGCGGCGTTTATTACGGGCGCGATCGTGCGAAAAGCGGAGAATCCCTCCTTCTGGCGGCTGCTGGTCGGCGCGCTGGCAGGTTTGCTCGCGCTCTACGTGATCGGAACGGGGTATTTCTACTTTTTGAGCAACTACTATCTGGGCAAGCAGGTTTCCGTCTGGACGGCGGTGCTGTATTGTTTCCTCGTGTTCGTGCCCGGCGACCTCGCCAAGAGTATCGTCGCGGCGCTGATCGCAAAGCGCATGATACCAGTACTCAGAAAGAACAATCTATCCTGACCCCTTAACACTACAAGAGCCGGAGCATGCGCCCCGGCTCTTTTTGTTGCCTATCTTTTTATGCGACATGAATCCGTCAGGTTCGCTGTTTAAGCAGCTTCCGCACCCGCTTCCAATCAGGAAAGTACTCGTCCATCCGTCTCCAAAAGCGCTCCCCGTGTCCCGCCTCGTGCAGATGGCAAAGCTCATGCGTCAGTACGTATCGAAGGCACTCCGCCGGGTTTTCCACGAGCCTGAGGTTTAGCGTAATCAGTCCGGTTCGGGTATTGCAGGTGCCCCATCGCGTCTTCATATCCCGCACCTTGAGCTCCCCTGCCCGCTTGCCAACCACGCGCTCAAGCGCGGGCAGCATCGCGCCTACCGCCTCGTAAAGCTCCGCTTTGTACCAGGCGTCGACAACCTTTTTACGCGCTTCCTCGCTCGCTTCGCGCCGGATGGTTAGTTCCAGCGTGTCTGCGTGCTGCGCGATGTGCGCGCGTCCCGTGCAGGGAATGATTCGAAGCGTCAGATTTCTACCGAAATACGGCACCGCATCCCCGCCGCCATATCCGCGTGGAGCGATCAAAGCCAGCTTTTCTTGCTGCTGTTCGATCCAGTCCGCGCGGCTGCGAACAAAGCGGACAATCTCCGCGTCCGTAGTCTGTATTGGCGCGTTGATTACCACGCCCTCCTGCGGCAGCACGCGCAGGTAGAGATTTTTGATCTTTTTTCTCGTGATACATACCGAAAAGGTATCGATTGTCAGATTGACTGACTTTGCCATGCCCACTCCCGTCAAACCGGTCGGCTTTGCGCGGTAAAAACGCGCAAACGGTTTGTCTGCATTCTAACACCCGCTTGTTTCCCGCGTCAATCTGCGTCTGTCTCGTGCGGATCGCGTCTCTCCTCCCGCTTGGGCAAACTTTCGCCTGTTTCGCGAATACCGAACAGCCCGATCACGCCCGCCTCCATCGCAGCGTAGAGTACGATTTCGAAGATATCCTCCCGCCATTTATAGAGTGTCGATTCCGAAACGCTCATCTCCGCGCTCAATATCACCAAACGCGCGCGCATGGGCTGACTGCGCGGCAGCGGTGTTTCCAACCCAAAAAGGCGGCACATATACCGCTCCTTTGCCGGGTTTTGCGCGCGTAAATACATCCGCGCGGAATCAATTGCGCGCATCCATGCGAGCATTGTGCCGCCTTCGGCGCGAATCGCGGTGCTGCGATAAAGTCGGGATTGGTTGCGGCGGTAATTCAGCAATTGACGCTTTGCTTCCATACGAAGCTGCGGTAACGAGATCGCTTTCATGTTTTCCTCCTGCGTTCGCATTATGCGAACGTTTGTACGTATATTATACGCCAACATACTGCGCTTGTGGAGGGGTAACTTGTACAACTTCGGTTTATTTTTCAAGAATTGTTGCGCTATTTATCATTTCTTGTCGTTTTTTGTCGACTGCGTGAAAAACCGGCGCGATTACGATTATCAAGCATGCCACAATCCGGAAGAAAATGTTGCAATCCGTTCACCTTAGCCAGCAGGTGTATCGTTGCCTACCCGCATAAGTCGTGATATCATATTAAAAGTGAATTTATGTGCTGTCCGCGCGGGAGAATACTCCACGGGTGCGCTGTATGATACAGGGGTTTTATGTTGGAATTTTCAAAAATAACGATTCAAAACGCACGGGAACTCAAGCCGTATTTAGATGTTCAGCCGTTTCGCAGCTGCGACTATACGTTGGGCGCCGTGTTCCAATGGCGCGCGTATTTCCGCTCCGCCTACGCCATCGTCTCCGGCATGCTGGTCATGCTTGCTACCTACCCCGGCGAAGGGGTTTGTTTTGTGTATCCGGTCGGCGACGGCGATCTCAACGCCGCGCTGGACGCGATAGAAGCGCACGCAAAGGAGAGCGGCATGCCGCTTCGCTTCTGCGCGGTGCCGAAGGAAGCCATGGAGCAGCTCTGCGCGCGGTATGGTTCGCGCGCGATCGTCTCCACGCATCGCGACTGGGCGGACTATGTCTACAACGCAAACGATCTGATCGAGTTTCCGGGAAAAAAATACCACACGCAGCGCAACCATCTCAACCGCTTTTGCAAGGACAATCCTTCCGCGGTGTTTGTGCCGGTGACGGAGGAAACGCTCCCCGCCGCCATCGCCTTTTTAGACGAGTACGAGCATCATGTTCCGCTGGATAAGGTCATCGAAGCCGAGGAGATGAAGCGCGCAAAAGAGCTGCTGGCGGATTCGCTCGTGTTGGGCCAAAAGGCCGGCTATATCGACGTTGCTGGAACCATCGTCGCGCTCTCGATTGGCGAGGTTGTCGGCGACACGCTGCACTGTCATGTGGAGAAAGCACGCGTGGACTACGCGGGCAGCTATCAAGCGATCGTATCCTGGTTTGCCAAATACGCAGTCGAGAAGGACACCTGCTTTATCAACCGCGAGGACGACTCCGGCGAAGAGAAACTGCGCTACTCCAAGCTCGCGTATCGTCCGGTCTGCATGATCGATAAATATTGGGTCACGATCGAGTGATATAAACTCAATTTCAGTAAATCAATCGCCAGACACACGCAAAAACAGGGGGGTAGTAAAAGATGAAACTGGCTAAAGATTATCGGGATTCTGCGTGGAATATTCTGCGCGGGCGCTATTGGTGGACGGTGCTTGCGGGGCTCATCGCGTCCGTTTTGGGCGGCGTTGGTTTCGGTGGATCGTTCAACTTCGATTTTAATATCAAGATCGATACCAGCGATTTCGGGCATTTTGTGCAAGAAGCGACCGCAGGACAGATCGATGTTTCGCAAATCTACTCGATGATGCATCCGTTTACCGGAATTTTGGCAGCGTTCGGCGGGCTTGTGTTCGCTTACGGAATCGCGATCCTCATCGTCGGCAGCGCGGTCGAGCTGGGTTATAACAAGTTTAATCTCTCGCTGTATGAAAGCAAAGCCGATCCGAAGATTGAGACGCTGTTTTCCCGCTTCTCTTATTTCGGCAACGCGCTGCTGTTGCGTTTGCTGATGCTGGTCAAGATTTTTGCCTGGGCGCTGCTGTTTGTCGTGCCGGGCATCATCGCGATGTTTCGTTACAGCATGGCACCATTCCTCATGGCGGAGAATCCCGATCTCTCCGCAACCGAGGCGATTGAAGAGTCCAAGCGACTGATGATGGGCAACAAATGGAGACTCTTCTGTCTGGAATTCAGCTTCATCGGTTGGTGGCTGTTGGTCGCGCTCACGGGTGGTGTCGGCGCAATCTTCCTGCGTCCGTATTCCAAAGCCGCGATCACCGCGTTTTATCTCGACCTCACCGGAAGGATTGAGGGTGCGTCGTATTCCGCGCCCGTTACGCCAAATCAACCCGCCTCTCCGGTTCCGCCAACCACGCCCGAACTCGGCGAAGGCGAATCCGACTCCAGAGAGTTCATTTAAACAAAACTTATTAGATTACGCAAAAGAGACGCTCGCAAAGGAGCGTCTCTTTGATTATGCGCGCACGATGGGTTACTCGGCCTTTTCCGCCGGCTTCGGTGCGGCGGCAGACGGTTGTGCCATCCCCGGTTTTTCCTCGGGTTTCGGCTCCTCAATCACAACCGCGGTCGGCAGCATCTTTTCATACAACGCAAGATACGCTTTCGCTGGTTTCTTCCAATCGAAGCGCTCCTCCATGCCGCGCAGCATCATGCGCTGCCACATCGCCTGATCCTCGTTCCAATACTTCACCGCGCGCTCGATGGTAAAGAGCATCTCGTGCGCGTTGTAGTTGGCAAACGAAAAACCGTTTCCCTCGTCGGTATAGACGTTATACGGCAAGATGGTGTCACTCAGCCCTCCGGGTTCGCGCACGATGGGTATACAACCATACCGCAGCGCGATCATCTGGCTTAAGCCGCAAGGCTCAAACTGGGACGGCATCAGGAACAGATCGGCTCCCGCATACACGCGGTGCGCAAGGCCTTCGTCCAGCTCGATGCGGGCATGCACACGCTTGGGATAGCGCCAATTTGCCCAGTTGAGCAAATCGACAAATCTGCGATCGCCCTTGCCGAGAAACACCATCTGCACATCGTTGCGCATGATGTCGCCCAGCACGCGCTCCACCAAGTCGAGTCCTTTTTGTTGCGACAGGCGCGCGATCATGCCGATGAGCGGCACATCACGCTCTTCCAGACCGCATTCACGCTGTAAATCTCGCTTGCAAACGAGTTTTCCTTCCAGCGAATCCACATCGAAGTGGTGCGTTAGGAAGCGATCATCGGAAGGATTAAAGATGTTGTAATCAAGGCCGTTGAGAATGCCGCTGAGCGTATTTTCCCGCGCGCGCAGTAGTCCATCCAGATTCTCGCCAAAGAACGGGGTCTTGATCTCCTCCGCGTAGGTGGGGCTCACGGTGCAGAGCCGGTCTGCAAACACGAGACCGCCTTTCATGCAGCTGATACAGCCGTAAAACTCTAAATACTCATAAGTAAAATATCGTTCGTCCAGTCCCAGTCTGCCCGCGATTTCACGCCAGGAAAAGAGCCCCTGATACTTGAGATTATGAATCGAAAACACGGATCGAATGCGCGCATACTCCGCCTTGGCGGTGTATTGCGTCTTAAGCAGCGCCGCAATCAGGCCTGTCTGCCAGTCGTTGAGGTGCAGCACATCTGGGAAAAAGTCAATCTTCGGCAGCGCTTCCAGCACTGCGCGGCAGAAAAACGCAAATCTCAGTCCTTCGGAAATGCCGTCGCCATAGATCTCGGTCACGCCAAAGTAGGTCTCGTTGTCCACAAAGTAATAGGTCACTCCGTTGTCTACCACGCGCTCGATGCCGCAATAGACCGTTTCCCAGCCAAAGAGCACGTTAAACTGGCAGACATGCTCCATCCGGCTCTTCCAGTAGTTGTCGATCACGCGGTACTTAGGCAGGATCACGCGGACATCGTGCCACTCTTCGGCCAGGGCTCTCGGCAACGCTGCGCCC
>CAYVAO010000106.1:0-6543 GCA_964448895.1 uncultured Christensenella sp. | reverse complement strand
GAATTCCCCTTTCTTAAAACTCGCGAATTTTGATCGATCCGGGATCGATGCCGCGGGATTTATACTGCTCAATGGACAGCGCGCGAATCTGCGCCCAGTCCGTGAGCTGGTTGATGCCGTCGCCGATGAGATGGATGGCGCGATCCGTGCAGGAATAGCAAGGATCGATCGCGGCGATGATGATCGGCACATCCGCAAGCTGAAAGCCTTCCAACATATGGCTCATGCCGTGCCAGTTTGCTTCGGATGGCGCGCGCACGCGAACGCGATCCGGCATGTCCGCGCCGGTCGAGCGGATATAGTGAATATCCTCTCCGCGCGGGGCCTCGACTCGGCTAAACGCTTCGCCGACGGGGAGCTTTCGCGGCGGGCGAACAGAGATCGGGCCATCCGGGATTTCCTTGATCATGACGCGGATGAGGCGAATCGCCTCCAGCATCTCTTTGACGCGTACCAGCGTACGCCCGTAAACATCGCAATGATCGTCCGTAATCGGGTTGACCGCGATCTCGCGAAACACGCCGTAGGGCTCGATCACGCGGATGTCGTCCATGATGCCCGCGGCCCGCGCGACGGGGCCGACCGCGCTGTATTTTTTCACGTCCTCCGGCAGCAGCACGCCGATTCCTTTGAGACGCGCAATCAGCGTGGTTTCGGTCATGGCGAGGTCAGCGTAATAATTCAGCTTCTCTTCCAGAAGATCACAGACATGGAGAATATCCTCCATCAGCTCCGGTTCCAGATCGCGCCGCACGCCGCCGTAGGTGTTTACCCCGTAGTTGACGCGGTTGCCGCCGATGCGCGCGAGCAGATCCAGCACCAGCTCGCGATCGCGCCAGGTATACATAAACAGCGTGTCAAAACCGATTTCGTGCGCCGCCACGCCGAGCCAGAGCAGATGGCTGTGAAGCCGTTCCAGCTCGCCGACGATACCGCGGATATAGTGCGCCCGTCTCGGCACTTCCAGTCCCGCCAGGTCTTCAAACGCCTGGCAAAAACAGGAGGTGTGCGCGTGGGAGCAAATGCCGCAGACGCGCTCGATGATATACAGCGCCTGAATATAGTTGCGGCTTTCGCAAGCTTTCTCGATGCCGCGGTGGTTGTAGCCGATCTCGACGACCGCGCGCTCCACCTTTTCTCCGTCCAGCGTAATCTTAAAGCTGCCCGGCTCTTTCAGGGACGGATGCTGCGGCCCGATCGGCACGACAACCTTATGGTTGCGTTCGTTCTTTTCGTGATCGCTCATTTGGCATCCTCCTCCTTCGGCGGCTCGTAGGTAACGGTTTGTTTGTTGAAATATGCGGGGTTCCATTCTTTCCGCAGCGGATATTCACCCTCCGGCCAGCAGTCCGGCAGGGGATAGCGCGGGCCTTCCGGCAGACCGGAAACCTGCACACCGAAGAGATCGACCAGCTCCCGCTCGTGCAACACCAGCGAGGGATACAGTTCGCCCATGGAGCGCACGTTTGGCGCGCTTTTTGGCACGCGCTCGCGCAGCACCAGCAGAACGTCTTCGTCGTTGGAGAGGATATAGGAGATACCGATGTCTTCGCCTTCGTCGGTGCCTACGATGTGTTTGCCCTTGTGGTACCCCAGCGTCAGGTTGGCATAGCGAAGCGCCTCTTCAAACGCCGTGGGATTGGTAAATGTGGTAAAGACGCGCAGAGGGCGATTGGAGACGGCCTCCAGCGCGGGAAAGCGCTTGTTGAGCTCCAGGATAGTTTCTTCCAGGTTCATTTACCCTTCGCCTCCTTTTGATCGAGCGTTGCCAATAGCTTGCCCACCGCGTCGATAATCGCCTCCGGTCGCACAGCGCAGCCGGGGATGTAAGCGTCGACGGGGACCACGGTGTCGATGCCGCCGGTCACGCAATAACAGCTGTCGAAGATGCCACCGGTGCAGGCGCAGGTGCCGACCGCGATCACGAACTTCGGCGTGGACATTTGGTCATAGATCTGCTTGAGCCGGTCACGCGTTTGCAGCGTGACAGCTCCCGTGCAGACGAGCACGTCCGCGTGTTTCGGGCTGCCCTGTTGCAAAATGCCGAGACGCTCAAGGTCGTATTGCGGGGTAAGCGCGTCTACCACCTCGATGTCGCAGCCGTTGCAGGCGCCCGCGTTGAAATGGATGATCCAGGGGGATTTCTTTTCACCCCAAGCGATCGCTTTATCGAGTAAACCCATACTTTTTTCCTCTAATTCTCTCTTGCCAACGATTACTTGCGAAATAGAATCAGCATCGCCAATGCTCCGACCGCGATGTATGCAACCGGCATGAGCGTATGTCCCGCGGGCGCGGTTGCGACGATCATCACGAGCACATGCATGATCGTGAAGAAGAACGCAAGATAAAACATCCGTCGGAAATTCGGGTTGACGTATTGACTGACCGCGTCCTTGCTTTGTCCGCAGGCATAGGGGTCAAATGCGTGCTTGCCGGACGGGGTTTTATCCGCCTTGCGCTTGAGATAGATCGAAAGCAGCATCAAAAGCAGCAGAAACGAAAGAAACAGAACCGGCGTCGTGATGACGATTTGCTCTACACTCATCATTCGTTTCTCATCCTCTCAGGTTTTTCAGGCTGTGGATGTCCATGTTTCCGTGTTTGTGATAGATGCTGATGGCGATGCCGCTGAGCACCGTGGCAACCACGACTTCGATCACGATCACGCTCACGATCAGCGACTCCGCAACGGGCATATTGCCGTTGAGCCAGCCGCCGAGAGCAAGGAACATGGAGACCGCCTTGATGGCGAGTTCCAGCGCGATGATGATCTTGAGCATGTGCCGCGTGCGGATGAGCTCAAAGCATCCGGTCAGGATGAGCACAACGCCGGCGATGAGCATTACGGTCGATACGGTCATTGTTTTTCACTCTCCTTAAAGAACACCACGATGGCGGAAGCGCCGGCGAGAATCGCGACCATCTGCCCGAAGATATCCGCCTGACGGGTTTCCCAAAAGACATTGTCAAAGCTCGCGGCGCTGCCAACCGGGCCGCGGGTGCCGAGCGAGAAGCCGGTGAGCAGCGATACAATCACGAGAACCGCGCCGATGGCGATGAGGATAATCGGCAAAAGATGCGCGCGTTTTTCCGGCGCGCTGGCCTGGCGGTCTCCGTTGCTGAGGCTGACCGCGCTGATGAAGATCACGGTGACAAGTCCCGAACAGACTGAAACCTCGAAGATCGCGGCGGTGTGCGCGCCGAGCACATACATCAGCACGCCGCAGGCCGCGCTGACCGCGGCGAGCGAGATCGCCGCGTTGATGAGGTGCCTGCTGAGCACGGAGAAAAAGCCGAACAACAGCATAGCGCCTAGGCAAACATAGATTGCAATGTTCATATGCGCTCCTTTCAGACAAGCCCGGCTTGCGCCAGATACATCAGCACCAGCGGGAAGCCGAGGCCCACCCCGATCGTACCGATCGTGAGCAGTATTTCCGATATTTTGATGCCGCCTGTGATTTCGTAAATGTCGCTCCAGCGCGCCTTTGGTTTGCCGAAAAACGTCTTTTTCTGCAGGCGCAGGAAGTATGCGCCGGAGAAAATGCTCAGCAGCAGCGCAGCCGCGGCAACCCCGCGAAGGCCCGCGCTCCACAGCGCGATGAGCACCAGTAGCTTACTCCAAAATCCGGCGAGCGGCGGCACGCCCGCGATGGAGAGCAGCGCCGCGACGGAGGAAAACGCGGTGACCGGCATCTTCGCCTGCAGGCCGCCCATCTCGTCGATATCCAGCGTGCCAAGCCGTTGTTCCAGCGCGGCGGCGTTTGCAAAAAGCGCGCTCTTTGCCAGCGAATGGGTCAATAGATAGAGCAGCGCCGCGATGAGGCCGAGGCGTGTATCCGCCGCGAGGCCAAGAAGCAGGTAGCCCATCTGGCTGACTGAGGAATACGCGGCGACACGCTTGAAGTTTTTTTGTTGCAGCGCGAGCAGCGCGCCGACGACGATGGTAAACAGCCCCAGCACCAGAAGCGTTGTTTGCAGCGCGGCGTTGCCGGGAAAGAGGCGCACGAGCACGATCAGGCTGTAGACGCCCGCAATCTTGGTTACGATGCCGGAGAGCATGATGGAGACCGCGGTGTCCGCGCTCTCGTACGCGTCCGGCAGCCAGCTATGGAAGGGCGCAACGCCGCTCTTGATGGCATAGCCTGAGGCGAGCAGCACGAGCGCCACCCAGCAGAGCAGGGTTTTCGGGTCTCCATCTCCGGTAAAGAGCGCGGGCTTGAGCGCGGTAAAAGACAGACTGCCCGCCTTGAGGAAGAGCAGCGATAATCCCGTGAGAATGAAGATGGTCGCGAGCGCGGAGAGCGTCATGTACTTAAACGCGCCTTCCAGATCGCGTGTGCTTTTATACATACCGATCATCACGAAGCTCGCAAGACCCGTCACCTCCATAAAGACATAGAGCGAAAACAGATCGTGCACGATGAGCATGCCGTTCATGCCGAGCATCATGACCATCAGCAGGTTGGTAAACGAGCAGCGGTGATCGTCGATGGTCGTCAGCGCGTTGAGGGTGGAGGCCACGCTCACCATGCCCACGCAGGCGAGGAGGAAGAGCGTCACCAAATCGACGCGGAAATAGCCAAGCCCTTTTGCCAGATCAAAGGCGAGCGAAAAGCTGAAGCTGTGTTTGCCGGAGGCCGCAAAAAGCGCGAATCCGGTCAGCGCCGCGAGCATCTGCATGCCGGCGACGGCGGTGCTCATGCCGATGGTCGAATAGCGCCTCTTTTCGCGCGGGGCGGCGTGGTTCCCCTCGAGCGCGCGCAGCGGCAGCGCTAGAAAGAGCTGTGTAATGATGGTCAAAGCCTTCATAACCGCACCGCCTGTTCCGCCGCAAAACCGGCGGCAAACGAAAGATTTTGTTGAAGCAATCTCATAAATTCGCCGCCTTTCTTAGAGCAGTACGATCAAAAACACGATCGCGACGCAGACAAGCCCGAATGCCGCCAGCGCAAGATAGCGCGTCAGGCTGCCGTTGACGCCGCGGTGCAGCAGCGAGGAAACCCCGCGCACCAGACCCGGAACGCCCTTGTCGTAGACCCAGGAAACACCCTTTTCAACCCACATGCAGAGGCGGGAAAACCCGCCGATCGCCGCCGTGAGCCAGTTGTAGGGGTCGAGCTTGCCAGCCTCGGCAACCGCGTAAATCTGCTTTGCTACGGGTGCATAGTGGATGTGGTCCGCGCTGTGCAGCGCGCTGCCGCTCTTCTTGCGCCCGTAGAGGTGGTCGAGAAGCGCTAGTGTTAGCGCCGCGATCGAGAGCGCCACGAGAACCCGGCTCTGCGGCCAGCCAGCGAATGATTCCGCGTAGCCAAGCGCGGGCTGCCGCGGTAGCGTGTGCGCACGCGAGTTGCAAACGCCCAGCAGAATGCACAGTAGCGCGAGAATGATCGCGGGAAGCGCCATACCGACGGGCGCTTCTTTTACGTGCTTTACGCCTTGCGGCAGCGTCTCTTTGCCAAAGAACGCCGCGCCGCCGAGCTTGAGAAACGAAATTGCGGTCAATGCGGCGCCCGCGAGCGCCACGATGTAGTAGATAACGCCACTCTCCAGCGCCGCGTCAAACACCAGCTCTTTCGAGAAAAAGCCGTTGAATCCGGGGAAGCCGGAAATCGCGAGTCCGAACACCACAAAGCACGCCGCCGTGACAGGCATCACGCGGCCGAGACCGCCGATATGCCGTAGATCGGTCGTGCCCGTGCGCTTTTCCAGCGCGCCCGCGGTGAGGAACAGGCCGGATTTATACAGCACGTGGTTGATCATATGAAACAACGCCCCGACGATGCCGACCGGCAGCGCGCTGCCTACGCCGAGAATCATATAGCCGACCTGACTGATGGCGTGATAGGACAAGAGTTTTTTCATGTCCTTTTGGATGAGCGCCATCGCCACGCCGATGAACAGGGTAGCCGCGCCGACGATCATCACAAACGTGCTGACCGCGGAGCCGGGCTGTACGTCATAGATCTGCGTCACGATACGAATCGCGAGCCCGATACCGAGGATTTTTTCAAAAGAAGCGGGGAACAGCGCGAGAAAGGGACTCTGCGCGTCTTCCGCCGCGAGCGGAATCCAGCTGTGAAATGGTACCGCGCCCGCCTTGCCAAGCGCGCCGAGCAGCATCAGTACACAGCCGGCCGCGCCGACGCCTTCAACCGGCAGACGTGTGATCGCGGAAATATTGCTCTGTCCGGATACGTGAATCGTGATGATCACGCCAAGCATGAGCATGAGGTCGGCAACGCCACTGATCCAAAGCATCTTGATCGCGGCGCGCGGCTTTTGCAGGTTGCCGATCAACAGTAGAACGCTCATCGAGATCAACAGCCCTTCCCAGAAGACGAGCATCACGGGCAGGTTATCCGATAGCAGCGCGCCGTTGACAAAGGCGACGCTGACGAAGAAGAACAGCAGGAAGAGGCCGCCTTCCTTCTTGCCACGGTAATAAGTTGCCGAATATCCCGCGAGCAGCAGCGCGACAACGGACGAAAACAGCGGCAGTACGGCGGAAAGACCGCCGGAGACGAACCGCGCCTCAAA
>CAYVAO010000105.1:0-6545 GCA_964448895.1 uncultured Christensenella sp. | reverse complement strand
AACACGGCGCTGGACGCCCTCGCGACCACAAGCGGCATGTAACATAATGGAAAAAGAGCACCCGTCGGAGAATACTTTGGCGGGTGCGATTTGCTTTTGTGAAGGATTTTATATTGTTCCAGACCGATTGAAAACGCAGCTGAAAAAAGCTAGAGTTTTAGTAGGAGCGAAATCCACAATTCCCCAACCTGAAATTGATTTATTCGGAGGATATCATATGATTCCGGCCTATATGCGTGCGCTTGTCAAGGAAACCGCCGACAAGGGGTTGACGCTCAAACAGGTGAAAACTCCGGTGCCGAACATCGGCGAAGTATTGATCAAGATTCACAAAACCGCGATCTGCGGAACGGACGTACATATCTACAACTGGGATGCCTGGAGCCAGAAGACCATCGTGCCGCCGATGACGGTCGGTCACGAGTACGTCGGCGAAATCGCGGCGCTCGGCCCGGGCGTGGACGATTATCACGTAGGGCAGATCGTAACCGGTGAAGGGCACATCGTCTGCGGACACTGCCGCAACTGCCGCGCGGGCAACGGGCACTGGTGCAAGTTCACCAAAGGTGTCGGCGTCAATCGCGACGGCGCGTTTGCCGAATATCTCTGCATTCCGGAAACCAATGTGATCGCCGTGCCTTCCACCACGCCGGAGGAGATCGTCGCGTTTTACGATGCGTACGGCAACGCCTGCCACACGGCGACGATGTTTGACGTGACCGGAGAGGATGTGCTGATCACCGGCGCGGGCCCGATCGGCATCATGGCGGTCGGCATCTGCCGGCAAAACGGCGCGCGCAGAATCGTGATTACCGATGTCAACGATTACCGTCTCGATCTTGCGATGAAGATGGGAGCAAGTGCCGCCGTCAATCTCAAAAATCAAACGGTAGAAGACGCGATGAAAGAGTTGCACATCGTGGAAGGCTTCGACGTTGGCTGCGAGATGAGCGGAAACGGAGCGGCGCTCAATCAGATGCTCAAGCTCATGCGAAATGGTGGCAAGGTGGCGCTTCTTGGCATCGCGGGGCCTGGTACCGGGATCGATTGGAACGACGTGATCTTCAAGGGACTCACGCTGCAGGGCGTTTACGGTAGAAAGATGTATGAAACCTGGTATAAGATGATGGCGATGGTCGAGGCGGGGTTGGATTTGTCTCCCGTGCTGACGCACCGGTTTCACTACACCGAGTTTGAGGAAGCGTTTGCCGTCATGAACAGCGGGCAGAGTGGCAAGGTCGTGTTAGACTGGACGGAGGTACGAGCATGAGCAAGCAGGCATACGAATTTTTTCAAAACACACTGAGCGAAATCCGCTCGGCGGGCACCTATAAGGAAGAACGGGTCATCACCACGCCGCAGGGCGCAAGAATCGATACCACGAAGACGACGGGCGTGCTCAACATGTGTGCCAACAACTATTTGGGCTTGGCGGATCATCCCGCGTTGATCGAGGCGGCAAAGGCGAGCTATGACAAGTGGGGCTACGGGCTTTCTTCCGTGCGATTCATCTGCGGTACGCAGGGGATTCACAAAGAGCTGGAAGGCCGCGTTGCACGCTTCTTAGGCATGGACGATGCGATTCTCTACAGCTCCTGCTTCGATGCAAACGGCTGCTTGTTTGAAACGCTCTTGACCGACGCGGACGCGGTGATTTCGGACGAGCTCAACCACGCGAGCATCATAGACGGCGTTCGCCTCTGCAAGGCCGCGCGCTATCGCTATAAAAACAACGACATGACGAGCCTCCGCGAGCAGCTGGAGGCGGCAAAGGGCGCGCGCATCAAGCTCATCGCCACCGACGGCGTGTTCTCGATGGATGGATTTATCGCAAACCTCTCCGGCATCTGCGACCTCGCGGAAGAATACGGTGCGCTCGTGATGGTGGACGACAGCCACGCGGTAGGTTTTATGGGCGAGCACGGGCGCGGTACGCACGAGTATTGCGGCGTGATGGGCCGGGTGGACATCATCACCGGTACGCTGGGTAAGGCGCTCGGCGGGGCTAGCGGCGGCTACACGGCGGCAAAGCAGGAGATTATCGACCTGCTGCGGCAGCGTTCGCGGCCTTACTTGTTTTCCAATACGGTTGCGCCCGCAATCTGCGCCGCGAGCATCAAGGTGCTGGACTTGCTCGAAGAATCGACGGCTCTTCGCGTTAAGCTCCACGAGAACACGCGGTATTTTCGCGAGCAGCTCGGCAAGCTCGGCTTCGACGTACCCGAGAGCGAGCATCCGATCGTGCCCGTGATGCTCTACGACGCGAAAACTGCGCAAACATTCGCGCAGAAGATGCTGGAACACGGGGTCTACGTGGTTGGCTTCTTCTACCCCGTGGTGCCGATGAATAAGGCGCGCATTCGCACGCAGGTGTCCGCCGCGCACACAAAGGAAGACCTCGACTTCGCGGTCTCGGCCTTTGCCGCGGTCAAAGCGGAGATGGGAATCTAGGCGAACGTAAAATAAAACGGCCGGAGCGATCCGGTCGTTTTGGTTTATATGGGGATTGGGGTGAAATCCCAAGTAGGAAACTTACTTCTTCTCTTCTTTTACCATCTCTTCGAGCTTGTCCGCCAGGCCGTTGAGCCAGTCGCCTTCAAAGAGCTCGATGAGGCCTGCGTCGCATGCGGTAGCAAGCGCGCTCTGAATCGGCAGCTCGGCGGTGGCGGGGATGTTGTGCTTATCCGCCAGCGTTTTGATGTCGCTTTCGCCAAACGGGCGAACGATCTCCTTGCAGCCGGGGCACTCGACAAAGCTCATGTTCTGCACGAGCGCGAGCACGGGGATATTCATGAGTCCCGCCATATGCACGGCTTTTTCGACGATCATGCTCACGAGCTGCTGCGGCGAGGTGACGACCACGATGCCGTCCACGGGAATCGACTGGAACACTGTCAGCGGAACGTCGCCCGTTCCCGGCGGCATGTCGATAAACATGATGTCCACATTGCGCCAGAGCACATCCGTCCAAATCTGCTTGTCGGTACCGGCGATGATCGGCCCGCGCCTGACGACGGGGTCCGTCTCGTTCTCCAACAGCAGGTTCATGCTCATGACCTCGACGCCGGTCTTGCTCATCACGGGGAAGATGCCCTGATCGGAGCCTTCCGCACGGGAATGGAGGCCGAATGCCTGCGGGATCGAAGGGCCGGTGATGTCCGCGTCCAAGATCGCGGTCTTATAGCCTCTGCGGCGCATGAGCACCGCGAGCATAGAGGTGACGATGGATTTGCCTACGCCGCCTTTGCCGCTGACGACTCCGATGACTTTTTTTACGTGCGTCATCACATGCGGTTCTTCAATTAAGCTCGTTTTCTCGCGGCTGGAGCAGCTGGCTCCACAGCTGGAGCAATCGTGGGTGCATTCTTCCATATGATTTGGTTATCCTTTATCTGGTTTTTTTCGCGGCCTGCGTTCTCGCCAGTTGGAGAAGACAGCCCATCAGGCGTTTCCGATATTTGCCGGAAACCCAGCGTTTTTATTATACGCCGTGGGAATTTTCTGTCAACCGCGCAAACGGGGGAAACCGTGAGGAAATCACGCTTGGCGGATCAAGCACGCAACAAAGCGTCAACCCGATGAAGCACCGGGGCGATCTTCGAAAACCACTCGAAATATGGCGCAATCTCTCGCTTTTGTTTCCAATTTGTTGGTTTGCCAAGAGATCACAAGATATGCTATCATAGCGAGCGAAGGTGAAGAAATGACGAATTCATATCAAGATGAACCGAAGGATATCAGGCGGCTGCGCATCGCGCGGCGTTCCATGATGTATCTCGTGCGAACGCTGATGCTCATCATACTGGCGGCGATTCTTTGCATCGGCGCGTTTATGACGGCGGAGCGGGTTTCCAATCTCTATATATTGACCTCGGAAGGCATGGCGCTGCGCGCGGAGTGCGTCTTTGCCGACGGCGCGAGAAACGACCTTGAAGAATATTTTACGCTTACGTTTTTGGATAGCGATCCCGCCATGTCGGACGCAACCTATGCCAACTATACGATTTCGGACTATAACTACGATCTGACGATCGAGAAGATCAACGTCCTTCCCTGGTCGATGAGCGCGACGGTGACCGCGACGGAGCGGGTCACGCTCAAGGGAACCATCAATGCCGATCAACTGGGCGAAGATCAAAATGCGGCGGATTTTCCTCTTCCGGAATGGACGCCCAAACGCTATAAAATCAAGTTTATCAACGCGAATGCACGCTGGTATATCTCCGAAATCACGTTGCTAGAGGAGAATCCGGACGGCTCCGCGCTGGGTACGCCGGACCCGAACGAATCCCCGATTCCCGCGGCAACACCAACGCCGAAACCGACCGACGCGCCATGACGCCAGACTTTTTTCCGGCGAATCGACCCGTCGTCTGCCTGGCTCCGATGGCGGGGTTTACCGACCGCACGTTTCGACTGCTGTGTCGCGAGCGCGGCGCGGACTTTGTCGTGAGCGAGATGATCAGCGCCAAGGGCCTCTGTTTCATGAGCGAGAAGACGCGCGCGCTGTATCTGCCGCAAGAGGGTGATGCGCCATATACCGTTCAGCTCTTTGGCAGCGAACCCGAAACGATGGCGAAGGCCGTTTCGATTGTGGAGCGCGATCTGGGCGAACAATTGCTCTCCATCGATCTCAACATGGGCTGTCCCGCGCCGAAGATCGCCGGAAACGGCGACGGAAGCGCGCTGATGCGCGATCCTGTGCTCGCGGGGGAAATCGTACTTGCCGCTGCAAGCGCCGCGCATGTGCCGCTCTCGGTCAAGTTTCGCAAGGGCTGGGACGCAAAGAGCGAAAACGCGGAGGAGTTTGCCCGCGTTTGCGAGGAAAACGGGGCCGCTTTTCTCACCATTCACGGCAGAACGCGGGAACAGATGTATGCAGGCCACGCGGATCGGGCCTGTATGGCGCGGGTCAAGCGGGCGGTCAAGATTCCGGTCATCGCCAACGGAGACGTACATGATGCGATGAGCGCGCTGGATACCCTGCGCGAAACCGGCTGCGCCGGGGTCATGATCGGGCGCGGCGCGCTGGGCAATCCATTCGTGTTCGAGGAAATCGTCTGCGCGCTGGAAGGAAAAATCGATACTCCTCTTACCTGGGAGGAGCGGCGCGAAACCGCCATGCGGCATGCGCGGATGGCGCTGAGCGAAAAAGGCGACCACGCGATTGTGGAGCTGAGAAAACACCTTGCGTTTTACTTGCGGGGCGCGCACGACGCGGCAAAACTCAGGACCCGCATCAACGCTTGCAAAACCCTGGAAGAACTTGAGAAAATATGGGGTTGACACGATTTTTTTGCACCAATATAATAGGTAAACACGGTAGGGACATTAAAAATTCCTCTCGTAAAGGAGAAAACGACGATGGCAGAGATTTGGCTTACGCCTGAAGAAATTGCAAAACGCGAAGAACGCCTGGAACACCTCAAGACGACGAAACGTCTGGAGATTGCGGAGCAGCTGAAAGTTGCGCGCGCGTTTGGCGACCTCTCCGAAAACGCGGAGTATGACGCGGCGAAAAACGAGCAGGCGAAAAATGAATATGATATTCAGCAGCTTGAAAACGAACTGAAAAACGCGAAGGTCATCGATGAGAGCGCAATCGACATGACCACGGTTGGCGTAGGCGCCACGGTGAAGCTCTCGGATGTGAACGACAAAACGAAAAAATACACCTTCCAGATCGTTGGTAGCGCAGAGGCCGATCCGGTCAACGGGCGAATTTCGAATGAATCGCCAATCGGGAAATCGGTGCTTGGGCATAAAGCCGGCGATGTGGTCGAGGTGGTTACCCCCGGCGGCTTGCTGAAGCTGAAGGTTACTTCGATTGGCAAGTAACGCAAACAGGTTTTTCGGGGGCTGATCAGCCCCCTTGTTTTTTGTCATTCCGCCGGAAAGCTCCGGCAAAGCAGCTTTATTAGGAGAGAGAAAGATGGAACAACCGCTCGATCAGCAAAATCAGGAACAGGAACTCACGCAGGAACAGCTATCCGAGCTGCTGCAAATCCGCCGTGATAAGCTCAGCGCGCTGCAGGCGGCGGGGCAGGACCCCTTTGCGAACACCACTTACGACGTGAGCCATTATAGTACGGATATCCTCGCACTTCCGCAACCCGCGGAAGGCGAACACGGGGCACAGGTCTCCATCGCGGGGCGCATGATCTCGCGCCGCATCATGGGCAAGGCGAGCTTTGCGCACCTGCTGGACGCCAGAGGCCGCATTCAGGTTTATATGAAGCGGGACGACCTGCCGGAAGGCGTCTACGAGGCGTTTAAGACGTTTGACATCGGAGACATCATCGGTGTCAAGGGATACGTATTCGTCACGAGAACGGGCGAAACCAGCATCCATGCGCAGGAGGTTACGCTGCTGAGCAAGTCCCTGCGCCCGCTGCCGGAGAAGTATCATGGATTAAAGGACGCAGAGTTGCGCTATCGCCAGCGCTTTGTCGATCTGATCGTCAATCCCGAGGTGCGGGATATGTTTCAAAAGCGCAGCCGCATCATTTCGGAGATTCGCCGCCGCATGGACGAGCGCGGATTCA
>CAYVAO010000104.1:0-6591 GCA_964448895.1 uncultured Christensenella sp. | reverse complement strand
CATCTCGGCCGCGGCTGGTCGGCAGGGGTATCAGGAGATTATGGTTCGCACCGGCGCGAAGCCGCTGACGCGATCCTTCATCGATGAGATGATCGAAAAAACGCACGCGGACGGCGTGATTACGCTCGACCCGATCCCTTCCGCCCAGACGATATCACAGTTGGAACTGCACACCCCGCTCATCCAGTGTGCCGAATATAACGAAGACAGCGCCACATCCTATGTCTCCATCGACGACGTGGCGGCGAGCCGCGCGGTCGTGGACTATATCTTGAGCAAGGGCAAGCGCAAAGTCGCGATGATCAACGGGCCGTTGAAATACAAATACGCGAGAAAGCGCCAGCAGGGCTTTGTGGAAGGGCTGCTCGACGCGGGCATTACCCCCGCGCAAAACCTGATCGTTCAGGTGCCGGAGTTCAGCTACGACGCGGCGGTCTCCATCGCGACCCAGTTGCTCAGCATGCAGGAACGCCCGGATGCGATCTTTGCCGCGTCCGATGTGTTCGCCGTTGCCGCCATAAAGGCCGCAAAACGCCTCGGCATCTCGATTCCGAAAGAGCTCGGGATCATCGGCTTTGACAACACCAATATCTCCGTTATGAGCGAGCCCGCGCTGACCACGGTCAAGCAGCCGCAATATCAGCTTGGATTCTTAGCTTGCGAAATGCTCATTGAGCAGATGCACAGCGAAAGCTTTGCCCCGCGGCAAATCATGCTTGATGCGGAGATCATCATCCGCGAATCGCTCTGACGTTTCCCGATCATCACGATACGATTTTCAACCAGCGTTTGCTATCCGGCGGACGCTGGATTCTTTTTGAGCAACATTTTATACGCGAGTGGTATAATAATCACGATTAGTTCACAGCGGAGAGAAATATGGTTCGTTACCGCATTCAGGTTCGGGGTATTGTGCAGGGCGTGGGCTTTCGTCCGTTTGTCTATCGACAAGCCGCGCGCTACGCGTTATCCGGATTTGTGCAAAACACGTCTTCGGGCGTTACGATTGAAATAGAAGGCGTGTCTAACGCCTGCGCCGCGTTTCTTGCCGCGTTGAGGGAGGAAGCGCCGCCGTTGTCGCGCATCCAAAGCGTCGACCAAGCCGAAATACGTCCTTTGGGTGGACAAGGCTTTCATATTCTTGCCAGCGAAGGCGGCGAAAAAACCGCGCTGATTTCGCCCGATATCGGCATTTGCGACGATTGCAAACGGGAGCTGTTTTCGAAGGAAGACCGCAGATACCGCTATCCTTTCATCAACTGCACCAACTGCGGGCCTCGGTTTTCCATCATCGAGGATATCCCCTATGACCGCGCGAACACAAGCATGCGCGCCTTTTTACAGTGCCCCGACTGCCAAAGTGAATACGACAATCCGCTCGACCGCCGTTTCCACGCGCAGCCGAACGCCTGCGTCGTTTGCGGGCCGGAACTGACACTTTTCGTCGGTAACGCGCCGCAGAAAGGCGACGCAATCGCGCAATTTGCCGCGTTGATCCGCGCGGGCGGCATCGTCGCGGTCAAGGGGCTCGGCGGGTTTCACCTCGCTTGCGATGCGGCAAACGAGTCCGCCGTACAACTGCTCCGCGCGCGAAAACAGCGGTATGAAAAGCCGTTTGCAGTGATGCTGCGGGACATGGACGTCGTCCGGCAATACTGCACCGTTTCGTCCGAAGAAGAGGCGCTGTTGACCAGCGCAAAGAAGCCCATCGTGCTGCTGCAAAAGCGCGCGAACACAGCGCTTGCCCCGTCCGTTGCGCCGGATAACCGCAGACTGGGCGTCATGCTGCCGTATACGCCGCTGCACTGTTTATTATTAGAAGAAACGCCCGCGCTCGTGCTCACGAGCGGTAACGTCTCCGATCGCCCGATGCACTATCGCGACGAAGACGTGCCAATGGTATTTACCGCTCTTGCCGACGCGGTATTAACCCATAATCGACCGATCGTGCGCCGCGTGGACGACAGCGTGTTTGTCGTGAGCCTCGGAACCCCGCGTCCCCTGCGCCGCGCGCGCGGCTGGGCACCGGAGCCTCTGCCGCTGCCTATGGGCAAGGCGTGCATCCTCGCGATGGGCGCACAGCAAAAGAACACGTTTTGTCTCGTGAAGGATGGTCAGGCTTTCTTGAGCTCACACGTCGGCGATCTGGACGATCCCGACACGGAGCAAGAGTATATAAGAGAAATCGTCTCCCTCCAACGCCTGTTTTCGGCGGAACCCGCGCAAATCGTCTGCGATCTGCATCCCGATTACGCGAGTACGCGCATCGCAACAGAGATGGGTCTGCCGCTGACCCGCGTACAGCACCATCACGCGCACTTTGCCTCCGTCCTCGCGGAGCACGCGATCGATTCCCCCGCGCTCGGCTTTATTTGGGACGGAACGGGCTACGGAACGGACGGCACCGTCTGGGGTGGAGAAACGCTCTTTGGAACCGTTGCGCAAAGCCGGAGAATCGGTCATATTCTGCCGTTTTCGCTGCTTGGCGGAGAGGCCGCCGTACGCGAACCCTGGCGGGGCGCGCTGAGCGTCTGCCACGCGGCGCTTGGTCGCGAATCTGCGCTTCCCCTGTTCTCCGCCCGCGCAAACGAAAGCGCGCTGCTGTTGCAGGCCGCAAGCGCGGGACTCAACGCACCGCTCACCACCAGCATGGGCAGACTCTTTGACGCAATCGCGGCCCTCTGCGGTATTCGCGATACCGTTTCGTTTGAAGGGCAGGCCGCCATCGAGCTGGAGCAATGCGCGGACGAAACCGAACGGGAAAGCTATCATTTTTCCATCGAGTGGGAGCCGAATGGTTGGATTTACGACTGGCGTCCCGTCGTAAACGGCGTTATACTGGATGCCGCAAACGGTTTACCCACGGGAGCTATCAGCATGCGCTTTCACCGCGCGCTGGCTGAATTGCTCGCAAACGCCGCGGAACTGCACCGGAGCGAAACAGGATGCAATCGCGTCGCACTCAGCGGCGGTTGTTTTCAAAACGAACTGCTGCTAAAGCTTGGCGAAGATCAACTGCGTGCGCGCGGGTTTACCGTGCTGCTCAATCATCAGGTGCCGTGTAACGACGGCGGAATCAGCTTTGGTCAGGCGGCTGTTGCCGCCGCTATGCTGACAGAAGAATAACAGGGAGAGGAATACTCAGATATGTGCCTTGCGATCCCCGGAACCATCGCAAAAATTGAAGAAGAAACCGCAACGATCGACTACGGCGGTACGACGCGCCATGCGTCCGTCCGGCTTTTGCCGGAGGTCGCGGTTGGAGATTGCGTACTCGTACACGCGGGATTCGTGATTCAGAAGGTCGATCCCGACGAAGGCGCGGAGCTGGAAGCGCTGCTTAGAGAAGTAGAACTATTGTGAACGCCATTGGGATATTAACCGAAAAAATCGCGCGCGCCGCCGAAGGGTTGCCGCAGGTAACCATCATGGAAGTTTGTGGCACGCATACGCACGCCATCCGCCGCTACGGTATCCGCCAACTGCTGCCGCCAAATATCCGCCTTGTCTCCGGCCCGGGCTGCCCCGTCTGCGTGACGGCGGAGGAGGATATCGCCCGCGCGCTCGCGCTCGCGAAGCTGCCGAACGTGACGCTCTTCTGCTTTGGCGATATGATGCGCGTGCCTTGCGGGGACGAGAGCTTACTGCTGCTCGCCTCGCGCGGCGCGGATGTACGCATTGCGCTGTCGCCTCTGGATGCGCTGGACTTTGCGAAGAAAAATCCCGCGCGAGAGGTCGTCTGGTACGGCGTGGGGTTTGAGACGACTACGCCACACACCGCGGCTTTGCTGGAGGCGGCACAGCGCGATCATGTACCGAATCTATCCGTGTACTCCGCGCACAAGACCATGCCAAACGCGCTTTGTGCGCTATTGAGCGATTCTTCGCATGTGGATGCGCTGCTCTGTCCCGGCCACGTCGCCTCCATCACCGGCGCGGAAGCGTTTCGCTTTGTGCCGGAGGCGCTCGGTTTACCCGCCGCGATCTCCGGTTTTGAGCCGGAAGAGCTGCTGGTAGCGCTGCTTGCGCTGATAACGATGTGTCAGAGCGGAAAGCCATCGCTCGTAAACGCTTATCCCCGCGTGGTCAAGCCAAGCGCGAACCAAACTGCGCGCGCGCTGGTCGAATCTTGGTTTACCCCTTGCGACGCGGTTTGGCGCGGACTCGGCAATATTCCGCAAAGCGGGCTCGCGCTCAAACCCGAACATCGGTTTTATGACGCGATGCAGCGCCTCTCGCCATCGATAGAACCCATGCTCTCACACAGTGCTTGCCGCTGCGGAGAAGTGCTGCGCGGCGTCATCGAGCCGGTCGACTGTCCGCTGTTTGGCAAAGCCTGCGTGCCACAGCATCCGCTGGGCGCATGCATGGTCTCCTCGGAAGGCGCATGCGCGGCTTATTATCAATATGAAGGAGCGGGTGTTTAGTCAGCTTTGTCTGCAAAGCAATATTCCGTTCTATCAGTAATATCAATAGAGAGGAGCGGGCAAATGACGGATCAAATTACGCTGGCGCACGGCTCCGGCGGGCGCGATTACCGCGAGCTCGTCGAGCGCATTTTCGCGCCCGCATTTCACAATGAATTTCTTTCTCCGCTGACGGACGCCGCCGTCCTGCCCGCGGGCGATCGCATCGCCATGACGACGGACGGCTTTGTGGTGACTCCGCTCTTTTTCCCGGGCGGGGATATCGGCAGGCTCGCCGTCTGCGGCACGGTCAACGACCTCGCCGTCTCCGGCGCGGTACCGCGGTATCTTTCCTGCGCCATGGTGCTGGAAGCGGGGCTTTCGCTGGACACACTCAAGCGCGTGGTCGACTCCATGGCGGATACCGCGCGGGAAGCGGGCGTCTTCATCGTAACCGGGGACACCAAGGTGGTGGAACCCGGCGGATGCGCGGGATTATACATTACGACCGCCGGTGTCGGCACATTCCCCGCCGGTAAGGAGATTCCCCCGCAACAGCCGCAGGCGGGAGACGTAATTTTGGCAAGCGCGCCGATCGCGAGCCACGGCATGGCGGTCATGGCGGCGCGCCACAACTTGCGCTTTGACCCCGCAATCGAGAGCGACGTTCGTCCGCTCAATCACGTCATACGAGCCGTTCTGGACGCGGGGGTAACCGTGCGCGCCATGCGCGATCCCACCCGCGGCGGCGTCGCGGGCACGCTAAGCGAGTGGGCTGGACGCACGCTCGATATCACGCTCAACGAAGACGCTCTGCCCGTGCGCGCGGATGTGCGCGCGGCTTGCGCCATTCTCGGCATCGATCCGGTCTATGTGGCAAACGAAGGCGTCGCGCTCTTTTCGCTTCCGGCGGATCAGGCGCAGACGGCGCTTGCCGCCATCCGAATGATCGATGGCGGCACGGAAGCCGCGATCATCGGAAGTGTTTCTTCCGGCACGGGCCGCGTCTTTGCAAAAACGCAGATCGGCACCTTCCGGCGTATTCTGCCGCCCAGCGGAGAGCTTTTGCCGCGTATTTGTTGAATTATATATTATTTTTTTCGAAATTTTTCTGTTATTTTTCTGCGTTTCTGCATAATCAGTACCGAAAAATCGCTTTGGAAACCCATTTTGAGAAGATTTTCTGTTTCCCTGACTCAAAGTTTTTTCAAAAACCATCCGAAAATCAACGCGTGCGTGAGTAACGACGCGTTATTTTTATGCCTGCAACCGTTTTAACGTTTCCTCAAAAAACGTTCCGTACTTTTATTGAAAGATAAACGGGAATGTATATCGATATTCTAAAATCGGTTTGAGTTTCTGCGCTTTTCTTGACCTTTTATATCCGCCGCACTATAATAAACACGCAATTTTTGCATGCAAAAGCCTGTCCCGTCAACGACTTTGCGGGGTGGGCTCTTATTATGGACAGAGGGAATGGGGTCTATGCAAGCTACGCTTCTCGTCTGCATTTTTTCGCCGTTGATCGGCGCGTGCGTGTTGCCGCTGATCGGGCGGCGCGCGCCAAGAGTGAGAAACCTTTTCTCGCTTCTATTCGTGCTGGTCGCGTTTGTTTGCGCGGCGGCGCTCCTGCCCGCGGTGCTCGCGGGGGACAAGCCGCTCGTGCGCCTTGCTCTGCCGCTGGGGCTCAGCCTCGGTTTTCAGGCGGATGCGCTGAGTGTGTTTATGGCGATGACGTCCTCGCTGGTCGCCTGCGTCATCCTCATCTACTCGTTTGGCTATATCAAGGATTACGACAATCAAAACGAATACTACTTCATGGCGGTGCTGTTCATCGGCGCGATGATGGGGCTCGTGTATGCCACAAGCCTGATCCTGCTGTATGTCTTTTGGGAGATCAGCGCGATCGCCTGCTGGCGGCTCATCGGATTCTATCGCGAAGAGCTGACCATCGTGCGCGCGAACAAGGCGTATATCGTTACCGTTCTTGGCGCGCTGATCATGCTGGTGGGCTTCCTTGGCATCTGGGGACAGACCGGCACCTTCGAACTCACCGCCATGCGCGGCACGCAGATACCCGCCTGGTGCGTGGTTCTGATTCTGTTTGGTATTCTGAGTAAGTCCGCGACTTTCCCGCTGCATAGCTGGCTGCCGGATGCGGGCGTTGCGCCCTCGCCCGTCACCT
>CAYVAO010000103.1:2497-6613 GCA_964448895.1 uncultured Christensenella sp. | reverse complement strand
TCGATGATTTGCGGGAGCTGCATGGCATGATTCTACGCGGGGAGCGCGGCGTGCAAAAGGAAGAGCGGTTTTACTTTTTACTCGAACAGCTTCTGCGGGACTACGCCGAAACAGGGGAGCAAAGCCAAACGCCGGAGATTCGCGCAGAGGTACGCGCGGTTTGCGACTATCTCGCCGCCAATAGATCGGAGCAGGTTTCGTTGGATGCGCTCAGCGAGATCGCGGGACTGAGTAAATATCATCTGCTTCGCGCGTTTACCAAAGAGACGGGCATTACGCCGTATAGCTATCTGGAGACGATCCGCATCGACCGCGCAAAAACGTTGCTCCGGCAGGGTGTTCCCGCGGCGGAGGTTGCGCTCAGCGCCGGTTTTTCGGATCAGAGCCACTTCACCAATGTATTCAAGCGCTTTAACGGGCTGACGCCGGGGCAATATCGCCGCGTGTTTGCCGAAAAACAAGATGAACATCAGGGAGAACAAAACGAGACATGAACACACCGGAACAAAAATGCGTCATGGTGATCGATAGCGGCCTGCCGCTTGGGCTCATCGCCAACACCGCCGCAATGCTCGGCATCACGATTGGACAACTGCAGCCGCAGATCGTAGGAAATGATGTCACGGATGCCTCAAACTATGTGCATACGGGCATCAGCACCTATCCGATCTCCATGCTCAAGGGCGACGAATCGCTGCTGAAAGAATTGCGCCTTCGCCTGTTTGAGCCGGAGTTTTCTGCGTTGACAGTGGTGGACTTTTCCGACGTGGCGCAAAAGATCAACGTATACGAAGAGTTCGAAAAAAAGACCGCCGAAACGCCGGAAAGCGAGCATGCCTATTACGGCATTGCGCTCTTTGGCGACAAGAAGAAGGTCAACCGCCTCACCGGCATGCTTCCGCTGCTACGTGCCTGAGCGGGCGCGGAGCATATGCGCCCGCGTGAAAATGTGGTATAATACTCAGGCGTGTTTCTGAATGATTGAAACGGGCAGGCCGCGCTTGCCCGCTTTTTTTACGCGTTTGAGGTGAAGATATGGACAATAGACCCATCGGCGTGTTCGATTCCGGCATGGGCGGCCTAACCTGCGTGCGGCAGATGATCCGTCTGCTGCCGGGCGAGGATATCGTTTATTTTGGCGATACGGGGCGCGTGCCATACGGCGGACGCTCTGCGGAGACCATCGTGCGCTATGCGCGGCAGGATGTTGCGTTTTTGCGCAGTTTTGACCTTAAGGCGATCGTCATCGCCTGTGGTACGGTATCGACCACCGCGCTGGACGTGCTCAAGCGGGAAAACGACCTGCCGATTCTCGGCGTGGTGCAGCCCGCGGCAAAAGCCGCCGTCCGCGCGACAAAGTCGGGCAATATCGGCGTGATCGGAACCAAGGCGACGATTCGCAGCGGCGCATATGAAGCAAGTATCCGCGCGTTACTGCCGGAAGCTGCGCTCACTGCGAAAGCTTGTCCGCTGCTCGTGCCGCTGGTTGAGGACGGCAGGGTGCGGCGCGGGGACGCGGTCACCGAGCGCGTGGTAGAGGAGTATCTTTCCTCCGTCAAGGCGGCGGGCGTGGATACGCTGGTGCTCGGCTGCACGCACTATCCGCTTTTGATGGACGTGATTTCGGACTATATGGGAGCGGGGGTTACGCTCATCGACACGGGCGAGGAGGCGGCGCGTGCTGCTGCTGCGCTGCTGTCCGAACGAGACCAGCTCAACGATCCCGATCGCGCGGGACACCGTCGCTATTACGCCAGCGACAGCGCGGAGGATTTTGCCGCAACTGCCAAGCTTTTCTTAGGCAAGGATATCTCCGATCGCGTGGAGCGCGTGGCGATTGAGAATTATTGATTTCTCTCGATTTTTGCGAGAAGCGGAACACCCGCTTCTCTTTTTTTGACCGCGATTTGTTGCGAAAACGCGAGTACGCGGCTATAATGGTTAGGACTACGAACCAAATGTGAATACTCAGGATTTATTTTTTCTCGCGGAATCATAGAAGCTGATAGTTAGTACTACTAACGAGTTGAAGATTCGTTGAAACAAGGATTGTATCATGCCGAAGAAAACGAAACTCCATTCGGATGAAACAATCCTGCGCAACAGGAGGCAAAAAACCACATGGCAAAACTCACGATACAGGCGGAACACTGCAAGGGCTGCGGACTTTGCGTAGAAGCCTGCCCGAAAAAGATCCTCTGTTTGGATGCCACCGCGATCAACCACAAAGGCCACACGCCCGCGCGGATGATGGACGAATCCCGCTGCACCGGATGCGGCGCTTGCGCGCTGATGTGTCCGGACTGCGTGATTTCGATCTCGCGCTAGGGGAGGGTGAAGATGGCAAACACGGTTTTAATGAAGGGAAACGAGGCGCTCGCGGAGGCGGCAATTCAGGCGGGATGCCGGTTTTACTTTGGCTATCCCATCACGCCGCAGACGGAGATTGGCGCATATTTGGCAAAGCGTATGCCGGAAGTTGGCGGCGTGTTTTTGCAGGCGGAGAGCGAAATTGCCGCGATCCATATGCTCTACGGCACGAGTTGCGCTGGAAAGCGGGCGATGACAAGCTCTTCCAGCCCCGGCATCTCGCTGAAAAGCGAAGGGCTGTCTTATCTGGCGGGAAGCGACTTGCCCGCGTTTGTGGTCAATGTGCAGCGCGCGGGCCCGGGGCTCGGCGGCATCCAGCCCGCGCAGGCGGACTATTTTCAGGCGACGCGCGGCGGCGGACACGGCGACTTTCGCAACATCGTGCTCGCTCCTGCCAGCGTGCAGGAGATGGCAAGCCTCACGATACATGGCTTTGACCTCGCGGATCGATACAACATGACCGCGATGATCTTAGCCGACGGCACGATCGGGCAAATGATGGAACAGGTTACGCTGGAGAGCGCGGAGCCGACAAGCTATGAGAAACCCTGGGCGCTGACGGGCACGGGAAACGAACGGGAAAAGCGCGTGATCACCTCGCTCTATCTCGCGCCGGAAGAGCTGGAACAAAAAAATGTTTCCCGCTTTGCCCGCTATGCGCGCGTGCAGCGCGAAGAAGCGATGGTTGAAACATATTGCATGGAGGATGCGGAGATCTGCCTCGTTGCCTATGGCATTGCCGCGCGTGTATCCAAAAACGCGGTAGCGGCGGCGCGCGCAAACGGCATTCGCGCGGGACTGATTCGCCCGATCACGCTCTGGCCGTTTCCGAACGAGGCGCTGGCGAACGCCGCGAAACAGGCGCGGCATTTTCTCTCGGTCGAGCTTTCCATGGGGCAGATGATACAGGATATCGAGCTCGCGATTCGCTGCGCGAGGCCGGTTTCACTGGTCTCCCGCGTCGGCGGCATGATCCCCGCGCCGGAGCAGGTGCTGGCGGCCATCGAGCGCGCGGCGAAAGGAGAAGCGGTATGATCGTAGCATCTCGACCGCATGCGCTGACGACGGCGCCGACGCATTATTGCCCCGGTTGCACGCATGGTATCATACACCGCCTGGTGGCGGAGGCGATCGATGCGCTGGGAATCGAGGGACGCACCGTCGGGGTAGCGCCCGTCGGCTGCTCGGTGCTGGCTTATAACTATTTCAATCTGGATATGACCGTCGCCGCGCACGGGCGCGCACCCGCGGTCGCCACAGGTCTCAAGCGGGCGAATCCAGACTCCATCGTGTTTGCCTATCAGGGAGACGGCGATCTCGCCAGTATCGGCATGGCGGAGGCGGTGCATGCCGCGGCGCGAAACGAGAACATCACCATCATCTTCGTCAATAACGCGATCTATGGCATGACAGGCGGCCAGATGGCGCCTACGTCGCTTCCGGGGCAGGTGACGCAAACTTCTCCCGGCGGGCGAGACGAAGCGCTCTGCGGCTTTCCTGTGAAGGTTTGCGAGATGCTTTCGCAGCTCGACGGGCCGGAATATATCGCGCGTGTTTCGGCAAATTCGGGCAAAAACGTGCTATCGGCGAAGAAAGCAATCGAAAAGGCGTTTCGCAATCAAGTCGAAGGCAGGGGATTTTCGCTGGTTGAGGTGCTCTCCTCCTGCCCAACCAACTGGGGTATGACGCCAAATGAAGCGCTACGGTGGATGGCTCAAAAAACGCGCCCTGCTCAAAGCTTACATT
>CAYVAO010000103.1:0-2487 GCA_964448895.1 uncultured Christensenella sp. | reverse complement strand
CACCTGGGGTATGACGCCACAGGCAGCGCCCCGGTGGATTGACAGCGCGATGATTCCGTATTATCCGCTGGGCGTGTATAAAGACAGAAGCGCAAAGGAGAACGTCTGATGCAAAAGAATTCGAGCAAAACACAGCGAATTTTGATCGCGGGATTTGGCGGTCAGGGCATCCTCTTTCTTGGAAAATGGATCGCGTATGCGGGCGCGCGTCTCGGAAAACAGATCACGTGGCTGCCTTCCTACGGGCCGGAGATGCGCGGCGGCACCGCGAATTGCTCGGTGATCCTGAGCGATGACGCGATTGGTTCGCCCATCGTACATGAGCCCGACGTACTGATCGCGATGAACCTGCCTTCGTTTCTGGCGTATCAAGCGAGCGTATGCACCGGCGGCGAAATCATCTATGACGCGTCGTTGATTCAGGAGCAGCCGGCGCGGACGGACGTGCGCTATCGCGCAATCTTCGCGACGCGCATCGCCTCGGACGCCGGGCTGGATGGGTTTGCAAACATGATTCTACTCGGTGCGTTTTTGGAAGACTGTTTGCCGCTGACACAGACGCAGCGAAATCAAGTGCTTTCCCAAGTCGTTCCGGTGCAGAAAAGGCACTTGATCGAATCAAACCTGCGTGCGCTGGCACTGGGACGGGATTGTCCGGTTTGCGGAGCGGAAGGAGAGCCGAAAGAGCGCTTGCATCCGCCGAGAGCGGTTTGAACCCGAAAAAACACAAACTTGAACTGCGAACGTCGTTCCACTTCAAAAACTGCCGTAACTTCTCACAGTAACTGCCACCTCCAATGCCATTGTTGCATTTACTTTGAGAAGTTGCTCGTCAAAAACTGCATTGTATCAGGCATAAAAATACATTGACAAACAGGGTGAATGCTGATATTATGCAGAAAAATCATATATAATAGCTGTGACGAAGACGGACGAACAGGCCGCGTTTAGAGAGCCGGAGAGGGTGGAAACCCGGCGGTGCGCCTATTCATAATCCCATCCCTTCCGAGCTGAAAATTTGAAACGGGCGCAGTTGTCGCCTCCAAGTAGGGTTTTCCGTAGACGCCGCGTCAAGGCGGAGGGCTTGCTGGAGCCCGTTGAGTGGCGCAGACATTGCGCAATTTGAGTGGTACCGCGGGATACGATCGGTTCCGATCACCCGTCTCAAGATGATATCTTGTGACGGGTGTTTTTGCACATGCGAAACCGTGTTATGATCTACGAAAGAATGCGCAGAAACGCGCGCCTTGCGCGAGAGAAGGAGAACCTGCCGTGAAGATTTGCTCGATTCAGATGAACGTTTGCGCGGCAGAGCCGGAGCGAAACTTCGCCCGTGCGGAATTGCTGATTCGGCAATCGGCAAAGCGCCAACCGGACGTCATCCTGCTGCCCGAACTCTGGAACACGGGCTTTGCGCCGAAACAGATCGACGCAAGCTTGGCGGATGAGGACGGCGCGCGCACCAAGGCGCTCTGTGGATCGCTCGCCAAGGAACTCGGTATCAACATCGTTGCGGGCAGCGTGCTTGCGCGAAAAAGCGGCGCGCTGTATAACACCGCCTATGTATTCGACCGCGCGGGATCGTGCATTGCGGAATACGACAAGACGCATCTATTTTCGCCCTCCGGCGAAGGTGAAGCGTATGCTGCAGGGAATCGATTCGTTACGTTTCCGCTGGACGGCATTGTGTGCGGAATTATGATCTGCTACGATCTGCGCTTTCCGGAATTGTGCCGCGTTCTGGCGCTGTCCGGCGCGAAGGTGCTGTTCATTCCTGCCGAGTGGCCGAGGCAGAGAACGGAGCAATTAAGAACGTTGCTTTCCGCACGGGCGATTGAAAACCAGATGTTCGCCGCGTTGTGTAACGGCTGCGGAGAGGCTTACGGTACGGAATTCGGCGGCAAGAGCGCAATCGTAGACCCGCTGGGGAATGTCCTCGCAGAAGCGGGTGAAGGGGAAGAGATTATTTTCTCTTCAATTGATTTGGAAGCGCAGAAGCGCATCCGGAAAGAGTTACCAGTATTTTTAGACCGCAGGCCGGAACTGTATGATCCGATCAGTCATACACTCGACAGGCAGTAAATATGATAGTGAATGAGGAGACATGAGATGAGTTACACGTTTCCGGTGACGAGAAATCCGAACCCCAAACCCAAACCCAGCGCAAACGAGCTGGTGTTTGGCAAACAGTTTACCGACCACATGTTTGTGATGGACTATGACGAGGGCCAGGGCTGGCACGACGGCAAGGGTGTTCCTTACGGCGATATCCTGATCAGCCCGGCTTCGAGTGTACTGCACTATGCGCAGATGATGTTTGAGGGCATGAAGGCGTACAAGACCGAAGACGGCCGCGTGCTGCTCTTCCGGCCTGAGATGAACGCGCGCCGCCTCAACCGCACCAACGAGCGCATCTGCATGCCGCAGATGGACGAAGAGCTCTTCGTAGCCTCCGTCAAAGCCACCGTGCATGAGGAGAAGGACTCG
>CAYVAO010000102.1:0-6628 GCA_964448895.1 uncultured Christensenella sp. | reverse complement strand
GAACGGTTGAACCGATTCCGGGACAAACAAGCATCGATATCCAAGACTACATGACAAGCCGGTATACCTTTGGGGATCCATATTTAATCAACGGCGAGGATCTGAATGGTGTGCGGTATTTACACGCCAAAGGTGAATCCTACGGTCCATTTTGGTCGCTTCCGGAAGGGACTTATCAGGTTATCGTAATCGGCAGCAATCTCACACAATGTAAAGTGAGAGCGCGCTCACGCTCCGGTCAAACTCGTCATGAGGTCTCGGTTCTCTCCGCACAGGACGACCGAATTTTATTAACCATCACCGTAGAGGAAGACACTTTTAACTTCGAAATCCCAATCGAGAATCGGTCGGACGAAGAGGTTTCGCTTAACTATATAGAGATCACGCGGATGGGGTAAGCGGTCAGCGTTCTTTGCGCAGAGCGCCGCAAGCCACTAGAACGATCTTGTGTGAACCACCCTAACATAACAAAAAGAGAACCCAAGTTGTAGCGACGGGTTCCCTTTTTTGTTGAGAATGTTGATAGGGTTCGTATATGACGGTATAAAAACCGTTACTTCCCTTTTCTCGTATACTGACGCATGCTCATGCTCATCAGTTTTCCCGCCATCGCGGGATTACGCGCTACACTGTTGGTCGAACTGGTCTTATCCAATGCACGAAAGCCTTCCGCCTGCGGATTGGTCTCGTCGCCCTTATGCTGCAAATGCGGCAGCTTACCGATATTCTTTTTCAAATTGATCCACCTCACGTTTCCGCTCTCATTATACCAGAAATCGGCCCCGCCCACCACAAGCCGCACGTCATCGCACCCCGTACACCAAATCCACAATCCCGTTATAGCGCTCCGTCGAAATCAATTTCAACGGAATCGGGTCTTCCAGCGCGCCAAACAACCGGATTCCCCCGCCGCGAATGGTCGGCATCACGTTGATGTGGTATCTATCGATCAAGCCTTTTTGCATCGCTTGTTGAACGATCGAGGCCCCGCCGCAAATCCAGATTTCGCCTTTCGCTTCGCGCTTGAGTTTGTTTATCAGCATCTCGACGGGTTCGCTTGTAAACGAAACGCCCTCCGGTGCGGACGCGATCTCGCGGTGCGTGAGCACATGCGTTTTTTGCCCCGCATAGGGCCACGCGCCGGGCAAAAGCTCCGTCGTGAGCTGATGATACGTCGTATACCCCATGACGATATCGCTCACGCCCGCGATGAAGCGCTCATAGGAGCCGGAGTCGCTCGCCTCGGTACTCTCGCCGCCAAGCCAGTCGATCCCGCCGTCGGGCGCGGCAATAAACCCATCCAAACTCATGGCGATGAACAAAACAACCTCTTTCATGCGATTACTCCTCTTCTATACAAAGCTTTTACTCATCATACAACACGCGCGCAAAAAAGAAACGGACGGTAGTCACACTCCGTCCGTCTTGTTTGTAATTGTCTCGTTTATTCCGCGATGTAAGAACAGCAATAGTCGCAAACGCCCTCCGTTTCACACTCGAAACGGCTGTTTGCGGGCACCTCAAACGCCTGCCCTTCGGTAAACGATTGCCAAGCACTCGCGCCGGGTAACAACGCCTTGAGCACACCGCCAAGAATCTCCATATGTTCTTTGTCTGCCGTACCAAAGGAATATTTTCCGGGCAAGATGATCCCAAGCGTCTTCTTCGTTCCGTCCGCAAAGAGCACCGTGCGGCTCGTAACCTTGCCGTCGTAATACACATTTGCCTTTTTGACGACGGTGACCTGTTCAAAGCGATCCATTTTCTGTTTCCTCCCGTTTGCGCGTGCGATTTTTCCTATAGTACCTTAAATTTCGCGGGAAAGATAGCGTTATTTTGCTGTTTTTGTCACAGCAGCAGTTCCAGCAGCTCCGCATACCCGCGTACGGTGTAGGTAGGTTGCGGCTCGGCGGCTTCCAACCCCGCCGGATGATACCAGCAGGTATCGATGCCCGCGTTGACGCCGCCTGAGATATCCGCGGAGAGCGAATCCCCGATCATCAGATATCGATCCTGTGCGCGATCGCCGAACGCCTCCATGATATACGAATAATACGCTTTGTCCGGCTTTTGCAGACCCATCTCCTGGGAGATAAACACGCCGCTGAGCAGAGGCAATAGGCCGGATTTTTGCAGCCGCGCACGCTGCACCAGCGTCAGCCCGTTGGTCGCGACGGCGAGCTTGTAGCGGCGCGAAAGCTGCGCGAGCAAATCCACTGCGCCTTCCAGCAAAATCGCCTGCTGACCGAGGTTTTCAACATAGCGGGCGTTCATTGCGATTCCCTGATCGCGCGCGCGTCCCAAATGCGCCGCATAATCTTCAAACCGCACCCTTTGCACGCCTTTGCTGTCCAGCTCGCCCGTCTCAAAGCGCGTCCATGCCGCCTTGTTGATCTCCAGATATTTCTGATAATCCGACTCGGAGATCGCGATGCCGAGCTCGTTCATGGTTTGAAACAGCGCCGTTTTTTCACCGGCGGTGAAGTCCATCAGCGTGTTGTCGATGTCAAACAGAAGATATTGATAGCGTTGATTCGTCGTTTTGCCCATGATACCTGCCTTGCTCTTATTTGTCTGGTTCAGCGCCGCGCGTGATGTACGGTTTTTTGCGCGCTTTGGCGCGGGTTATGGTTACTTTACATCAATTCCCGCATGGATTCAAGAAAAGCGCGCTTTTTCTGCGAAACCGCATTCCGATTCGTGCTCGTATTGCAATGTTTCATTGACTTTTCATTGCCAATTAATTCTGCCGCATTGCATTTGTTCATCATATCTGAAAAGATATGATTATGTATTTTTGCACATCTATTGTTGCTCTTGACTGATCACAATCGAATGAGGAGGCCATTTATGAAACGGGTATTCAGCTTGGTTTTCGCGATTCTCCTGTCTTTCAGCCTGTTTGCCTGCGCGTCTTCCGCGCCGCAAGCAGCGCAAGCAACGCAACCCGCCGCAACCGAAGCGCCGAAAGCTGCAACCGCACCACCGACAGAGCCCCCGGCGGCAACGCAAGACCCCAACGCGGTCATCCCGTTTGACGACGAAGTTCTTGAGGGCATGATTCGCGCGGCGATAAACAAGCCCGATGGCGATATCACGGTTGCAGACGCGCTGAGTGTAACCCAACTGGACCTCACGATGGACGGCAACGACTGGTCTAAACCGCGCATCCACAGCCTCGATGCCCTGCGGTATTTTACGAATCTGACAAACCTATCGATGAACTGGGCGCTGCAAAACGGCGGAAAGGGTATCGACCTCAGCCCGTTGTCCGGACTCGTCAAGCTGGAAGTGCTGCTGTTTGGCAGCGACGAAATCTATGACATTTCAGCGTTGAAACCGCTTGTCAATCTCAAGAGCCTCTGGGTTTGGGGATGCAGTAATCTGACGGATATCAGCGCGCTATCCGAAATGACCGGCATGCTGGATCTTTGGATCAAGGGCGACAGCATACAGGACCTTTCACCGATTGCCAACATGAAAAACCTGGAACGGCTCTACATGGAGAACAATCTGGTGCAAGACCTCTCTCCGCTTGCCGGGCTTACGAAGTTAAACTCGCTGCTCGTGAGCAACAACCCCGTCATGGATTACTCCGTACTCAAAGACATCTACCCGAATCTAACGGAAAAGGACTTTGAGCCCGTCGCCGAACCGCAACCGATTTCGTTTAACGACGCTGTTCTGGAACAAAAGATTCGCGAGGCGCTGGAGCTCCCCTCCGGCGATATCACGATGGCACAAACGCGGGAAGTCACCGTCCTCAGCTTAGGAAACGAGTGGCAGGATCCCGTTCCGGATGAGATAGCGGTCAAGAATACCGACGCACTGAAGTATTTCCCAAATTTGGAGAAGCTGGAGATGCAAAACAACGGCATTTATAGCATCACCACGCTTCGCATCATGAAGAACCTGACCATACTGGATTTATCCAACAACCCCGTCCGCGATATCCATGCGCTCTCCAGCTTTTCGAATCTAAAGCAGCTCAACCTCAGCGGAAGTCTCGTCAACGCCGAGGAGCTTGCTTCTCTTGCGGACTTGACGAATCTCGACTGGCTCGATCTGTCGTACTGTAACGATCTGCACGATTTGTCCCCGCTTGCTGCGTTGACGAGCCTTCGATCGCTGTATTTGAGAAATGATCTGGTTGATTTTGCGCCGCTTGCAGAGTTGACCAATTTGACGACGCTCTATCTGACGGAGCCCTTTGAGGGGAGCACTCTCGACTATTCCGTTCTCAAGGACATCTATCCCAATCTGACAGATAAGAACTTTGAGCTACCAACGAATTAAGACCGAGTGGCGTATTCCGGAGAGAGGCAAGCGGATTCGAAATTGCAGCGCTTTCGCGCGCTTCTCCGGTGAATCGCATCTTTGATCCTGTTGTTTCACGCACGCTTCAAACATGATAGAGTAGGAACGAGTGCCGGGTTTGCAAAACGGTGACCTGCAATAGAAATCCATTTCTATTGATCGACGTCACGCAGCAGGCCCGCCGTTTCTACTCTGTTTTTTAATTGCGCCTTTGGGTGCATTTTCTGAATGGATGGAAGATTTTGCCGATCTGCCGTGTCTTATTGACAGAAGTCACAGCAGCAAGGAGGGCAAATGGAACGAATGAATCCGCAATCGCCTTGGCCGGATATCCGCACTGCGGATGGCTTTGCCGCGGCGGTCAAGCAGGTGGAGCGGCTGTTGTTTGCGGCAAGCTACTCCATATTACGAAACAGCGACGCATGCGCGGACGCGGTGCAAAGCGCGCTTATGAAAGCCTGGGAAAACCGAACGAGTTTAAAGAACCGCGCGCAGTTTAAAAGCTGGATGGTGCAGATTGTTCAAAACGAAAGCAAAAACTATCTGCGCAAAAAGCCGAATCTGCCGCTGGACGAGCAGATGCCGGGCCGCGAGGAGGATCAATCGCAGCTGGACGTCAGGCAGGCGATCCATGCCCTGCCGGAATCCGCGCGGCTCATCGTCATGCTCTACTACTTTGAGCGATACACGGTTAAGGACATCTGTTCGCTGCTCAACCTGCCGGAAGGCACGGTGCATTCGCGCCTCTTTCGCGCCCGTGAACAACTCAGAAAGGAGTTGCCGGATTATGCAACCAAACGATAATACGTTGGAACAATATCTCTATGAAAATCGAATCTCCCCTACGCCGGAGTTCTCCGCGCGTGTCGACGCATATTGTGCTCAGCTCGCTAAACGGGAGAAAGCGAGAAATAATACAGGTCGCACATCGCAAGATAATCGGAACCGAACAAATCGAATGCCTCGCTGGCTGATTCCTCTCGCTGCCACGTTCGCGGTGCTCGTTATCGTGTTTTCAATTCCGGGTGTTTCGCAGGCGGTCGGCAACTGGCTGAGCAGCATCTTCCGCCTTTCCGGCTATATGGCGGTGGAACCGGATCAACGCGAGACGAACAGCGATCTGGCGGGCGCGGTGCAAACACCGATACCCGCGCAGTCCAGCGCTACCATTCAATATGTGGATGAAACCGAGTACGCCGAGAGCATCAATCAATGGCGAACGGAAAACGGCTTCCCGGCGTTTGACCGAAGCAATTATGCCTGGGCCGCCGACCTAAATCCGCAGGTAAACGAGCTTCTCTATGACGGGCGCAATCTGATCGTAAACACGGTGCTGTTCGCAAATCCAACGCGCTTTCTCGGCACATACGGCGGCGAGGGCGAGCGTTTTGATCTCTGGACAAACAGCGTCCGCGTGCTGGTCAACGGTGAACCCTATACGGACTTTACCAGTCAAGGCGGCGGGCTCAGCTTGCAATCGTATTTGAAAGCGGGCGGCAACGGCGAGTATGATATGGATGCCGTCCGCGCTGCAACCAGCGTAACGGAGCAAACCACGCTCATCGGCAACCAATCCCCCGCGTTCCCGTCCGGCCCCGTCACCGTCGTCATCGAGATGTGGCTCATGGATGGCTCTATCGACGATTTGGCTACGGTGGGTCTTGTCGCCATCATCACGCAGACGTTTACGTTTGACGCGACGGACGGCAACGCCAAGCTGGACGCCGGCTACTCGGTAACGCAAAAGCTCTCCGGCACGGCACCGTTGACCATCAACAACAAGGACGGTTCCATCGAGAACCGCTTGTTCGACTTTTCCTCCGTTACGGTTGGCTTCACCGTTGAGCGGCGCGCAACGGGAATCAACGTAACACTGCACTACTCCTTCCCGAATGACGAAGATCAATCGCTTTGGAACGCGATCGTTCCCGGCGCAACAGGCGGACAGGGTGTGCAATACGAGGCGTTTGTCAACGGCATCAGCATCGGGAAAGTGTATCATGCCGCAAATCATCTCGGTCTTCGCGACGATCCAGTGATCGAAATCCCGTTGACGGAATCGGAACTTGCCGCTGTGCAATCCATCACGCTCCGACCCTGGGTGCGGTATCTATCCTCATACAGTATCGATGGAGAAACTTTCACCGATATGCCGCTTAATACCAAGCTTACGATGAGTCAGTTCAGCGACCATTATACGGAAGTTGCGCTGGAAAACTGCGATATCGTCATTCCGCTAAAATGAACCCCTTACTCGCGCAAGCGGGCGCGCCGTCTCCGGCGCGCCCTTCTTCTGCTCCTGGCATCTCTA
>CAYVAO010000101.1:0-6641 GCA_964448895.1 uncultured Christensenella sp. | reverse complement strand
TATCCCCCAATACGCGTGTGATGCACAGAAGCGCGAGCGACAACCGCTATTTTCATAAGGATTTTCATCTCTCTATGAACGCGGGCGTCGAATATGTCGGCACGCGGTTTGGCATAGAGGCGGTGGATCGTTATCTGCGGGAATATGCGCTGGCCTATTTTGCGCCGATGATCGAGCGGATGAAAACGGAGGGCATCGGCCCGCTGGAGGAGTACCTCAAAGCTGTTTATGAGGCCGAGGAAGCGAGGGACGTGCTAAAGACCGTGCGCGAGGGCGAAGGGCTGCATGTGTTGATCAGCGCGTGCCCGGCGGTGCGCCATATCCAGGCGAGCGGAAGAACCGTCTCCCGCTGGTATGACTTGACCACGACCTCGGTGATGGATGCAATTGCGCAAGCTGCGGGATTCCGCTTTACGATGCTGAACTACGACGAAGACACAGGTCGTGCAGAATACACGTTTTCCAAATAGCGCCTGCGAACGGGTAGACAGAGAACCACACAAAAAGGGTGATTGCATGACGTATTTGATGGCGATTGACCTCGGCACGCCCGGCTGCCGCAGCATGGTGGTTGACGACGCCCTGCATCTGTTAGGCGCGGATTATGTCGAATACGGACTGATCACGCCCAAGCCAAATTGGTATGAACAGGACGCAACCCTCTGGTGGGAGAGCGCTTGCCAAACCATGCGAGCCGCTATCGCGAAAGCGGGGATTGACGGCAAGCGGATCACGGCGCTGAGCATCAGCTCCCAGGGGATCAGCATCGTGCCGGTCGATCGACAGCTTTGGCCGCTGAGAAGCGCTCTAAGTTGGATGGATACGCGCGCGGAGGAAGAGGAACAACAACTGATCCGCGAGCTTGGGCAGGAAGAGACGTTTCTGCGCACGGGCAAGCGAATCGCCGCGACGTACACGTTGCCTAAGCTGCTTTGGATGCAGAAACATCAGCCGGAGATTTTTCAGGCTGCGGATCGGTTCTTGATGCCGTTGGACTTTTTGACCGCGAAGCTTACGGGCCGCGCGGTCACCGACCCCTCCATGGCGTCCGGCACGCTGCTCTATGATATGCGCGCGGGTTGCTGGCACAAACCGACGCTTGCGCGATATGGAATCGCGGAAGACAAGCTTCCAGAGATTCTACCGAGCGGCAGCGTGGCGGGAAACGTTTTGCCGGAGGTTGCGCAAAAGCTGGGATTATCCGGCGACTGCATCGTCTGCGTCGGCGCACAGGATCAGCGATGCGCCTCGCTCGGTGCGGGGCTTGCAGAAGGTGTAGTGACGGTTTCGCTGGGAACGGCTGCCGCGGTTTGCAAGCTTTCCGACGGGTTCAAACCGGAGGAGGGCATGCATGCCGGCTGGTCTCCTTACGTCTTTTACGGCGAATGGGTCAGCGAGAGTGTCGCGGGAGCGGCGGGCGCAAGCCTCCGCTGGCTAAGGGACTGCGTCTACCGGGACGCGGACTATCGCGAGATCGATCAGGAAGCGAATCACGCGCGCGAAAACGGCGGCGCGGTTACGTTTTTGCCGTATCTCTGCGGGCCGGGGTTTCCGCGCTTTGATCCCGCCTCGACCGGATGTTTTCACAATGTGACGCTCGCGACCGTACGGGGAGACTTTGCGCTGGCAGTCATGCGCGGCGTTGTTTACCAGATTCGCGAGATATTGGAGTCGATGGATTCCGGCAACGGAACAAAGCGACTCGTCCTCTTTGGCGGTGGCGCCAAGAGCGCGCTCTGGCGGCAACAATTCGCGGACGGCTTGGGACTGCCGGTTTCCATTCCCGAAAATGCGGAGACGGCAGGGGTAGGAGCCGCGATTCTGGCGGGGTTTGGTGCGGGGGTGTTCTTTCGGGAGCAACTGCCGCAGATTCCGATTGCGCAGGTTTGCCAGCCTTCCGGGTTCTCCGAAGCAGAAGAGAAGCAGTATCGGCGCTTTCGCGCGCTGGAACAAAAGCTGGAATCCGGTCACGGCGCGTAAGTAAGCGCAGCGCAATTTTTAGGCTTCGACCAATCAACACAAGAGGTGAGAGCATGAAAGCCATCATCAACGCAAGCTTGGTTTTGGAGGACGGGATTCTCTTTGACGGAGCAATCCTGACGGACAAGGGCCGGATCGTATCGTTTGGCCCGATGGACGAAACAGAGATTCCAACCGGCGCGGAAGTCTATGACGCGCAAGGGAAATACGTTGGCCCGGGGTTTGTGGATATCCATTGCCACGGCGGAGACGGAATCATGTTTGACGCAGATCCCGCGTGCGCCGCGGCGCATTTTCTCGCGCACGGAGAGACGACGGTGTTGGCGACGCTCTATTACAACCTTTCCTACGACGAGATGCTGGCGGCGATCCGGCGGATTCGGGAAGCGATGCGGCAAGGCAGCGCGCCCGCGATCGGCGGTATCTACATGGAAGGGCCTTATATGAACCCGAAATACGGCGCTTCGCCGGAGAAAAACAAGTGGCGCGGGCTGATTAACCCCGCCGAGGCGAACGCGTTGATTCAGGCGGCGGGAGAGGATGTATTGGTTTGGGCAGTTGCGCCGGAGAGAGAGGGCGTTGCCTCGTTTGTGCAGGCAGCGAAAGCTGCCAATCATAATGTGCGGTTTGCCGTTGGGCACAGCGAGGCCACGCCCGCGCAAATAGAAGCGCTCAAGCAATACGATCTGATCATTCAAACGCATTGCACCAACGCAACAGCCGCGCCCTGCGACGTTGGCGGCACGCGCGCCTGCGGGCCGGACGAAGCTTGCTTCTATGACCCGGATATGTACGCAGAGGTGATTTGCGATTCCTGCGGCATCCACGTGCATCCCGACATGCTGCGGCTCATCCACCGCATCAAGGGTGACGATCGGGTGATCTTGATTACGGATAGTTTTGTATCCAGTGAGCAGCCGCCGGAGAACCTGCGGCACATTCAGGATTTGCTGTTCGACGCAAACGGAGGACTCAGCGGCAGCAAGCTGACGATGGACGTCGCCTGCCGCAACATGATGCGCCATACGGGGATTGGCGTTTCGCAAGTGTTTCGTCTGGCGAGCCTGAACCCCGCGCGAGCGGTCGGGCTGGACGGCGAAGTTGGCAGCATCGCTCCGGGAAAGCGCGCAAACCTTGTACTCGTGGACGACACGATGCATGTTTTCAACGTTTTATTGAATGGGGAATGGATTGGCGGGCAGCGGGATTAAGATCGCTGCACGCGTGGAAAGGGGATAGAGGATTTTATGTTGAAATCGGGAGTAGGGCAGATCGATATTTCGCCCGACCAGGGGTTGGAACTGGCGGGATATCCGCATTATCCGCGCAACAACACCGGCGTACACGATCCGCTGTTTGCGGCGTGTCTTTACCTGAATGACGGCAAGACGGAGCTGGCGATGGTAACGCTGGACTTGCTGTTTTTCTCAAAGCGGCATGTGGCGGAGGTGCGCAGACGCGTAGAGGCGGTCTGCGGACTGAAAGCGGATCACCTGATGATCTCGTGTTCGCACACGCACTCCGGCCCGTGGGCCGCGGGCAGACTCGACGTCGAGAGCCTGGAAGCGGGAAAAGAACAGCCGCATGCGTATGTGGAAACGCTGATTGAGAAAATCACGCGAATCGTGGCCCAGGCGAAGAACAGTTGCTTTGAGGCGATGCTGGCGTATGGTTGCGAGCTTTGCGGCGCGGAGCAGGGCGTAGGCGGAAACAGAACGATGCGCGGTGGCCCGCATGATCCGCTGGTGAGCGTCTTTTCCGTGAAGGACAAGAGCGGCAGCGTGCGCGGTGTGTTTACAAACTACACCCTGCATCCAACGTTTATTCACGAGTGGAGCGAGGTTGTTACGGCGGATTATCCCGGTTATGTCCGGCTAGAGATTCAAAAGCACGCGCCGGACGCGGTTTTCGGCTTTGCGCAAGGCGCCTCCGGCAATCAATCCAGCCGCTACTATCGCACGGGGGAATCGTTTGACGAAGCGGAGCGCGTGGGCGCGCTGCTGGGACAGGCGGCCTGGCGTGTGGTCGAGCGCGGAGAATATCGCGACGAGATCACGCTTTCTGTGGCAAGTGCCACAATCGAGCCGATCATCCGCACCTTTGGTGAGGAAGCGGAGCTGGAAGCGCGCGTAGCCAAAGACCGCGCGGTATACGAAGACCTCTATGCGCGCTACGGTTCCTCGACGAATCGCGACGAATACTACCTCTGGCAAAACGCGAACCTGAAGCTGCTTGGGTCGGAGGATCAGTTGGGTTATGTGAAGATGCAGAATCGCGGCGTACAGATCGAGCTGCTGCGGGACGAGCGACCGGCTGAAGTACAGGCCTTTCGCATTGGTTCCTGCTGCGTGATCGGCATTCCGGGAGAAGCGTTTGTCGAATACGCGCTCTACCTCAAAGCCATGTCGGGGTATCCAATGACGGTGGTCAACACGCTCGCAAACGGCTGCATGCCCGGCTACCTGATCACGCCGCAAGGCATGAGCGAAGGCGGATATGAGGCGGATACATCCATGCTGGATGTTGCGTTCGGGCGAAAGCTGGTCGACTACGCGCTGGATACGGTAGCACAACTGTCGGAATAGCCTGTGAGAAAAAAGAGATAATGACCGGTCGGGGCTCCACTCCGGCGGACAGGGATAAATTTCAATCATAGTAAAAGAAGAGAAGAGAAAAGAAAGTGAGAAACTGTACCATGGGAACCTTCCATCAAAAACCCGGCGCGTGGGTGCCGTATCGCGACGAAGCGGAGCTGGATCGCGTGCGCGCGATCACGCGCGAAGACATAGCGGCGATGAACCATGTGCACCCCAGAAATCCAAACGTGCATCTAGACGTGATTCGCAACGAAGAGTTTGAGATGATCATGCTCACCGACATGTTCACCCGAATTCTGGATTCCGATCGTTACGATAAAAAAGTTGTGCTGGTCATGCCGAATCCGTGCACGACCTATCGTAAGCTTGCGTATATGCTCAACAGCTGCAAGGTTAACTGCCGCAACGTCAAGTTCTATATGATGGACGAGTGGGCGGACGAGGACGGCAATATCGCGCCGCTGAGCTATGAATCCGGCTTTGGCAACGCGTTTATGCGATTTTGCATCTCTCAACTCGACCCGTCGCTGGGTTTTAAGATGGAAAACTTCGTCTATTTCTCCAATGAGACGGTAGACAGCTATTCCAAGCGCTTGGAAGACGACGGCGAGGCGGACGCGATCTATTCCGGTCCGGGCTGGCCGGGGCATCTCGCGTTTATCGATCCGGTGGAGGACTGGTATTGCGACTCGCTGGAAGAATACATGCGCCAGCCCGCAAAGGTAGCGAAACTGCACCCCATGACGATGCTGCAAAACTCGCTCCACGGCTCCTTTGGCTATAGCGGAGACGTGGCAAAGGTGCCTCCGATGGGCGCAATGATGGGCCCGCGCGACGCGATGCAGGCAAAGAACGTGTTTGATCTGCACGGCATCACGACGGACGGCACCAAGGTAACCTGGCAGCGTATGATCTCGCGGCTCTGCATCTTTGCAAATCCCTGTCAGGAGCTGCCGGCATCCATTCTGCAACTGCGCGATAAGCCGACCTTTATCTACATGTCGGAAAACTCTGCCTCAACGATCAAAGCGGACGACTATTTCCAATATTGATCGCGCAACACGGCTCTTACAGGGTGGCCGGGATCAACCCGACCACCCTTTTCCATACCGGATCTCCAAGAGAAATACAATCGTCTTTTTTAAGGCGGAGAGAACATGCTAAAACAAAAGCATAACGAACAGATTGACGCGGATTCCCCGCGCGAGATTTGGCGCATACAGCGAAAAAACGGTATTTTTTATGCGATTCGGGAAGGATGCTATGCCGCTGCGGCGCTGTTTATCAGCGGCACGTTTGTGCAGCTCTATCTCGCGCAACAGGGCGTTTCCACCGTGGACATCGGCGTGTTCAACACGGTGCTTTGCGTCGTGAGTTTGGCAGCTACGATGGCGTTTTCCGATCTCGCGGAGCGAAGGCCGAATGCGGTTAGGCAAAACGGATGGCTTCTGCTCGCGATCTCGCTGTTTTTCGTCTGTTATCTGCCGTTGCTGTTGCATCGCCACGCTATTCCGCTCGCGGTTTGGCTGCTTGTGACGGTGGTGGCGTCGGTGCAGATCGTGCTGGCGTCCTGCAAAGGTGTGCTGGACTATAAAATGTTGTATCAAATCATCGATATCGAGCGATACGGTGCGGGCGCCTCCGTGACGGGCGTGTCGATCGGGCTTTTCGGCATGGTGTACAGCTGGCTGTTTGCGCAGACGCTGTCGCGCTTTCCCGCGCGGACTGCGTTCTTGATCGGCTTTCTTTCCAGCGCGCTGCTCGTGTTGGCGGCGTATGTTTGCAACCGGAAGATGACGGTGATTCACGATCCGTTTGTTCACCCGAAGCAGGCGAAAGTCAGTGTCAAAGCAAAGGTAAACATGGTCGCGTCTGTGCTGCGGCAGCCGGAGTTTCGCGCGTTCGTGGTTCCAAACACGCTGCGCGGGGTCACGATTGGTATTCTCAACTCGCTGGTGCTGGTCGCGCTGGAACTCGGCGTTTCCGCAAAGACAGCCGCCAGTCTTGCGATGGCAGGATCGATCGGCTATCTGCTGGGAAGCCTCTCCTACAACGCGCTCGCCC
>CAYVAO010000100.1:0-6664 GCA_964448895.1 uncultured Christensenella sp. | reverse complement strand
CCTCCGCTTTCGCTATTCCTCAGCATTCTAAAACGAGCGAACCGGTTCCATCGTTTCGCTGCGCGGGTAGACGTATTCCATCTTCGGCGGCATGGAGTTATACACGCGCTCAATCTCCAATACGCCTTTCGTAAAACGACCTTTTACCAATACGCTCTCCATCTTGAGATTGAGGCAAAGAATGGAGACTTTCGCTCCTTCGGGAATCTGGCGAAGTTGTTTTCCAAACGGAACGTTGCTGAGCACGATGCGATCCGCGCCCGCGCTGGTTGCCTGCACGACGGGGAAAAGCCTTGCCTCGCCTTGTTCATCGTAGTAGCATAAAAACTTCAGCGAATCCAATTGGGAAAAGAGTTGTTGCCCAACATAGGGCAGCGCTTTTTTCACGCTCTTACGGTAAAACAGCGCTTTGACGCGGGAGAGAATTGCGCCGATGATGATAGAACCCATCGGCAACGGTTTGATCGCGCTGATCCGCTCTAGATTGAGGTAAAACACGCGATAGAACCCCATGTAGGAATTATAGCGAAAGAGCGGTTTGTTGTTGTACAGGTCAAATTCGCGGCCCGTATTCGCGCTGTGCGTATAGGTCGCGTTACCGTAAAGATAGCGCTTATCCGCGCTGAGCACGAGAAAACCGACGCGCGGGCGATCCATGATAAAACGCTTGCTGAGTCCCGCGGAAAACTGTCCGAACGTCAGCGAGCGATCGTCCAGCGCCTGAATCGAGGAGATGAACGACAGATGCGGGTATCCGCTCTCGTCCTCGGTGGCGAGAACGCCAACCTTGCTGTCGCAGTCCATCATCGTCACAGCGGAATCGTCAATCCGGTCAAAATAGTCTTGTTTCATACCCGTTTTCCTCCGAACCAAACTCGTTCTATCACGCAAACAACAGAGTCGATCTTAATCCGCAAGCGCGCCGCTGATGCGAATGTCCGCGCAGGCGTTGGTGCTTCTTGCTACATCAAGCAGCTCTTCCATATGCCGCTTTGAAACCAACGGGGTGTTTGCAAACGCCCAATCGATGTCAAGACGCTTGTATTTATCCGTGCAAAGGTTGTTAAACGCGCAGAGTTCCCAGCGCTCTGCGCCGCCGATGGCGTTGATGCGGTTTCCGATGGCGCGAATGTTGTCCGGCGAATCTGTCGCGCCAGGAATGATCGGCGTGCGAATCCAGAGTCTCCCGTTGCCTTTTGCCCAGAGAGCCGCGATGCCGAGATTTCGAAGGATCATCGCGTTGCCGCGCCCGGTCCAGCGCGTGTGCTCCGCGTCGTTCATGATCTTGAGATCGTAAAGCAGAATGTCCGTATATGGAAGCGCCGCTTGCAATTGCTCGGGAAACAGCATACCGCAGGTGTCGACCGCGGTTTGAATGCCCTCCGCTTTGAGTAGCTGCAATAGTTCGATTGCGCCTTCCTGTAGCAGCGCCTCACCGCCGGAGAGAGTTACGCCGCCGTCACGCCCGAAATAGGCGCGATCTTTCACCAACTCGCGGCAAATATCCGCCGCCTCCGCGTCGATACCTTTGCATTCAAGCGCGAGCGTCGGGCAGGCGGCAACGCAGGTGCAGCAGCCGGTGCAGAGCCTGCGGTCGATCTTTACGCCGTCCTCGTTGCGCGTAAGCGCGGCATTGGGGCAGACGCCGTCGCAACTGCCGCAGCCGATGCAGCGGGTAGAGAGCCAGTGAATCTGAAACTTTTTTGCGATGCTTTCGGGGTTATGGCACCACGCGCAAGCGAGCGAGCAGCCCTTGAAAAAGATCGTGGTGCGGAGGCCGGGGCCGTCCTCGCTGGACATGCGCTGAATATCGAGATAGCGAATTTTTGTCATATCAATACCGGTTGTGATTCTTCCTTTAGTTTGTTATATTCATGTGCTCTTAATAACGATTGTGACTTTCTCTTGCGATGATTTCGTTTTGCAGCTCTCTGCCGATACTCGTGAAATACGCGTTGTATCCGGTGATGCGCACAAGCAGATTTTTGTAGTTCTCCGGGTGCTTTTGCGCGTCCTTCAGCGTCTCCGCATCGAGAATGTTGATCTGCAGCGCTGTGCCGCCGTTTTGCGTGTAGCCGCGTAAAAACGCTTTCAGCTTTTCGCGCCGCTCGCGGTCGCGCATCAGCGATGGAGAGAGTGTGATCGTGTGGCTTGCGCCGTTTGGAAGCAGGTTGACCACGTTGCCTTGTGTATCACGCCCGCCGAGCGCTTTGCCGACGGAGTTTGCGTTGCCGGTTGGGCCGTTGGTGTCCGCGCCGTTGACGGGGCAGATGGCGTTGCTGAGAAACTGTCCGCGCGCGCGCCCGTCCGCCGTTGCGGGGAGGATGAAGCCGCTGCCGATCCAGTAATTCCAGCTAAGCATACCGGGCCGGAATTGTGCGTTGGTCGACTTGGTCTTGTAACCCCAGACGATGTTTGACCAGTCGCGCATGAGCCTTTGCGCCAGTTCGTCCGCCGCGTCGTCGTCCCTGCCGTATTTCGGCGCCCGGTTCTTCGCCTGCGCCTGTAAAATCTCGTAGCCTTCCCAGTTGGCTTTTAGCGCGCGAATCAGCGTATCCATCGTGCAGAGCTTTTTATCATAAACAAGATACCGGATTGCGAGCAGTGAGTCAACCGTTGTCGCGAACGTAACGCCTTCTACCGTAACAAACGACAGCTCCGCGCCGCCTTGCGTGCAGTCCTTGCCGCTCTCCGCACAGCCCTTGACGAGGCAGCTGAGATACGGCGTCGGCGAAAACTCCGCCCGCAGCGCGGTGGAGCGTTCATAGAGTTTAACCATGCGCTCCATCACATAATGAAGTTGAATGAGGAATGCCTGATAGAATGCCTCAAAGTCGGCAAACTGGCGCGGATCGCCTGTGCTTGGCGCGTGGGTCTCAACAGGGTATGGATTGCCCCAGAGCGCGTCGGTGTAAACAATCAGGTCGTGACCGTCGCCAAGCGTAAGCTCGACGGCTTTGACCAGATTCGGGTTGCAGTCTACGGTTGCGGAGCGGTCGTTGCCGCACATCGTGTTTTCGAGACACCCGACGGAGGCATAGTCGAACACGTTGTCTTCGTTGATCAGGTGTTCCACGTGCGCGCGCCTGGCTTCCTCCAGCATGCCCGCCATAGAGCGCTCATCAAAATTGAGCAGGAACGGCGCACCCTGACTGCTTGAGATCATGTCCACCACTTTGTCTAGGAGCGCGTCCGGCGAGTTCTTGTGAAGGCGAACGTTTGGCTTGGGTTCCAGAATCGGACTCATCTCGTCGATGACTTCGAGGAACACCCAGGTTAACTCGTTTGTCATGTCCGCGCCGTCTTTACCCAGGCCGGAGAGGTTGAAAAGCTGTCCATAGCCTGCCGTAATGCCCTGATTTCCGGTTTGAATCATCGCGTCGTAGGCATAGTTGCAGTGCATCCAGAAGCATTTGAGCAGTTCTTTGCCGAATTCGCGATCCATGCCCGATTGCACCGACTCCTGCCAGTAGGGCAGCAGATATTGATCGATTCTACCGAAGGAAACGCCCGCGCCGGGATAGTTTTCGTCCGTGAGCACCAGCATGTGGGTTAGCCAGAGCGATTGCAGCGCTTCGTAAAAATCGCGCGCGGGTTCTTTTGGCACGCGTTGAAGCACCTCGCTCAGCTTGAGAAGCTCCGCTTTTCGTGCTGCGTCTGTTTCTTCCTGCGCCAAAGTTTTGCAAAGACTCGCGTATTTTGCCGCAAGCTCAATCGGCATATCGCAGCTAAGAATCATGCCGCGCAGTTGTCCGCCTTTTTCGCCCGCCTGTTCGGCGATGGGCATAGCGTCGTAGCGTTTTTGCAACTCTTTTTTAATTGCTGCAAAGCCTTTTTTCAGCGCATTCGGATAATCCGGAATCAAGTGTCCGCTCGTCGCGCCGCAGTTGCCGTAACCGCGATCTTGAAACTCAAACGTGGCGCAGCGGATGCCGCTTTTGCCAAACAACCGCTCGTTACGCTGCTTTGCTTCGTTCTTGCTCCAGCAGCGGGACGCCATCAAGTTAAATCGCCCGCCTGCGATGAGATCGCCGGGCAATATCTCCTGCGGCATGCGGTTTACGATGGCTTCTTTTACGATCCATGCGCGCCGCTCCGGCAGAGAGAGGGCGTAAAACCCCTTCGGCGGCTCGATGGTGCGCGCCGCAAGCTGGAAAGAACGACGAAACGTGGGGAAGAACGAGTACACCTCCGGCACGATCAAAAAGCTCGTTTCGTCGAACACCTCGTCCCATGGCGTACCCGTTGAAAATGCCGCGAACTCGTTGTTCCAGGCACGCTTGTCTCCCTGAAAATAATAATCCCTGAGCCACTGAATACGCGGCGAGAGATTGTGCGGTTCTTTCACGTTTTTTGTTGCGGCTTCCATGCAGATGCTCCTTTCGGTTGCGGGAATCAAGCGAACAGGTCATTCAATTAACATATGGAAAATATGTGTTGATAGAAAGAAGAAAAACGAGAGTTACTGTGAATTGTTTCGTTGTCATTATAATACAATCCCGCGAGACGGGCAATTTCCAAGCGAACCCTAGCAGTATATATTTTCTCGATTTATGATCAATCGAACCCTGAACTCATTGATGCTTATGCGCGCAGAAGCTTGATTTCATCGCCATGCTCCTTGGGTTCGTTCGGCGTTTCAAGTATCATTGGAAGCCCTGCAAACATCGGATGGTGCGCAAGGGTTCGCATGGCCTCAAGACCGATGAATCCTTCGCCAATGCGTGCGTGGCGGTCTTTGCCGCAACCTAGATCAAACATGCTGTCGTTGAGGTGCAGCGCGCGGAGGCGTTTTAGGCCGATGATGTGATCGAATTGCGCGAGCACGCCTTCCAAATCGTTTTTCACGTCGTACCCTGCCGCGAATACATGGCAGGTATCGAGGCAAACACCGACCTTTTCTTGCAGACGAATTCGGCTGAGCAAGTCCGCGATCTGCTCAAACCGCCCGCCGATCTCCGAGCCGCCGCCGGACATGGTCTCGATCAAAACCGTCGTGCTCTGCTCCTTTGTCAGCACGTCGTTGAGCAACTCTGCGGTGAGGCGGATTCCCTCGTCGATGCCCTGACCCGTATGACTGCCGGGATGGAAGTTATAGACCTGGTTGGGAAACGCTTCCATTCTTGCGAGATCCTCCGCAAAACAGCGGTAGGCAAAGTCGCGCACCTTTGCGTCCGCCGAGCAGGGATTTAGCGTATAGGGTGCGTGCGCAACCAGCGTGCCGAAGTGATTATCACGACAAAGGGCGCTGAGCGCCGCTGCGTCCGCGGGATCGATCGCTTTTGCGCCGCCGCCGCGCGGATTGCGCGTAAAAAACTGAAAGGTGTTCGCGCCGATGGACAGCGCGACGCGGCCCGCCGCCGCATAACCCTTTGCGTTACTCAAGTGACAACCGAGATAGAGTGTGCCTGGTTTCATAAGTTTCCCTTCACTATTCTTTTTCGCGCCGCGTTGCGCTGGCGCGATTCGTTTGCTAAAATGTGCGTATGAAACACACCGTATTGATTACAGGCTCTTCGCGCGGTATTGGCGCGGGCATTGCGCGACGATTTGCCGAAGAGGGGCACAGGGTCGCGATTCACTATCGTGAACAAGAGGCGCAGGCGCGCGCCCTCTATGACGAACTCGCGCAGGCGGGTTATTCCGTCCTGCTCGTTTCCGGCGATATCACCGATGAAAACCAGTGCAAGGACATCGCGGTTTCGGTTCGCGACAAATTTGGATTCATCGACGTGCTGGTCAATAACGCGGGGATCGCGCTGCCGACGCAGCTCGTTACCGATACGTCTCTTGCCGACTGGCGTCGCGTGATGGACACAAACGTGACGGGCATGTTCCTCTTAACCAATGCGGTTTTACCGGAGATGGTCTCGCAAAAACGCGGCGCAATCGTGAATATTTCCTCCATGTGGGGCGTGACTGGCGGCTCCTGCGAGGTGGCGTATTCCGCCTCAAAAGCCGCCGTCATCGGCTACACAAAGGCGCTCGCAAAAGAGGTTGCGCCAAGCGGAATTCGAGTCAATTGCGTTGCTCCCGGCTTTGTGCTCACCGATATGACGCGCTGCTTTGATGAAAGCGTGATTGTGGATATCTGCGAGGAGACGCCGCTCCTGCGCGCGGGAACGCCGGAGGACATCGCGTCCGCCGTCCGGTTTCTTGCCTCGGATGATGCGTCGTTCATCACGGGGCAGGTGCTCTGCGTGGATGGCGGTCGCTGTATCTAACGGGTTGATTATACCATGATCCGATTTTTTCTGTCATTTATGGATCTGGTTTGAAACAGAGAAGCAATCTTTTTGATTCGGATCAAACGCGAAATTTCGTTAGAAGATGAAGAGAATTGGTTGACATCCGCGCGAAAGATGCTATAATACTTTTTGCCGCGGTTTGAGGATGAAAGCCACAATTCAACCCTGACTGCTGACGATAGGGCTCAGGCACTCGGCCGGAAACGGCGAACTGCCGAGCGCCCAAATGTGCCTCCTTAGCTCAGTTGGCTAGAGCACCTGACTCTTAATCAGGGTGTCCAGGGTTCGAATCCCTGAGGGGGTACCAATTTTTCCGCCGCTGTCGTTTGCGGCAACTTTTGCGGGAGTAGCTCATTTGGTAGAGCGCAGCCTTGCCAAGGCTGAGGTGGCGGGTTCGAGCCCCGTTTCCCGCTCCA
>CAYVAO010000099.1:0-6687 GCA_964448895.1 uncultured Christensenella sp. | reverse complement strand
TGCCGTTGACAAGGCTGACGACGTTGTAGATCTTCTTGTCGCCCGCGGCTGCGGTTGCATCGGTGGCCGTCTTGCAGGCAAACATCGAAAATGCCACCAACACGGTCAGCAGGATCGCTACCAGTTTCTTCATTTTTGATTTTCCTCTCTTCTTCTGTTGATAGATTTGTCAACACAGATATGAGATTTTTCAATCATGAATTGGCAAATCCACGTAATCAGTTTAAATGGTATCAAATGAAAAGTCAACACGACCAAATTTCTTTTATGCATTCGAAAAAAGCATGAAATTGGTGTTTCCGTATATCCATCCTTCATTTTTCGTCAAATGGACCGCCAGATAATGTATTATATATTCAAAGATGTTCTCAGTTCTTTCGCGCAAAAACGTTTAAAGTATGCCACTTTTTTCATATAGTTCCAAAATAGAAAACGTCACGCGGCTTTCATGATCGCGCGACGTTTTTTGAAGGTTGAGCCACTCAAAACTGCTTTTTGAATTTTTGCACTTAATTCGTTTTTTAAGTTTAATTCGTTCCCCGACTATCGATTCGCAAGCGGACGAATGAGCACGCGAGATGAAGCATCGCTAACTCCGGCTCAATCAATGATACTCAATCGGCCCTTGCTGCCGATCATAGACCTTGCCGGGAACCGGCGGCTGATCCGCGCAATTGAGCAGCTCCCACACCGTGACCAACTGATAGCCTTCGGAGATAAGTTTCGGCACAATGATTCTGACCGCGTCGACCATATTCGCGTGCGTGTCATGCAATAGCACGATATCCCCGTCCTCCAGCACGTCGCCGTCCACAATCTGCTTCTCTACGTTTTGCGCAATCTTACCTGCGTCGATTTCGTGCACGTTTCCGCTTTGCGACCAGAGTATGACCATCATATCGTTCTCGCGCGTCACGCGCATTGCCTCATAGTCGTTCTGGCCGCCCGGCGGACGGAAGCAGTGCGGATACGCGCCAATGATATCGAAAATAGCCTGATTGGTATTTTTAATCTCATACCGTACGCCAACGTAGTTCTTCCCCGGCAGTAACGTATGCGACCAGGTATGGTTCGCAATCTCGCTGCCCTGCGCCGCCGCACGACGCAGAATTTCCTGCTTCTCCGGGTCGCCGAGCCGCCAGCCGAGGACAAAAAACGTTGCCCTCGCGTCGTATTCATCCAGTATATCCAGAATTTGATCGGTAATCCCCTGCTTTGGGCCATCGTCAAACGTCAACGCAACCATCGGCTTATCGGGATCGATCGCCATGCGCTGGAGATCGCGCTCAATCTCTTCCTCGGTTTCATTTGGTCGATATTGGCGAATAAAAAAGCGAATCTGTTCATTGCGCGCCTCGTACCACGCCGCGTCTATCGTTGGCACGGGTGAAGGCGCAAGCTCCGCGCTCGCGCTCGGCAGTGGTGTTGGCGGAGCGGGTTCTTTGGTTATGTCCTGATAGATCGTGTCTTCCGGATGCGTCTGCATTGGATGTTGCGGCGCGCGCGGCGCGGTTGCGCAACCCATAAAAGATAGCATGAGCAAAACGGCGCAAAGCACCGCAAATTCTCGTTTCATATTCCCCCCTCTGAAACGTGCTTGTTCGTATTATAGCATGCAGAGGCGAGTTATTTCGTGGATCTGTCGCAAATTTGATCCGTTTTCTTTTATAACCCAGTCTGTCGACTGCGTTTCCCTTGACTTTTGATCGCCGGATTTGTAAGGTTATTGTGACTCAATCGAGTGATGATGAAGGAGCCCTTCTCTATGATCAAAAAAGTCACCGTGGCGCTGATCCTGAGCCTTGTCTTTTCCTGTCTCGCCTGCGCACCCGCGCCCGCCATCGAGACGCCGGAAGCCGCGGCAGCACCGAGTGTTACCATGGAACCAACGGCTGCACCAACGCCCGAACCAACCGTCGTACCCACCCCGGAGCCGACGCCGGAACCCGTCGTGGTCGACACCGCCATGAGCGAGAAGCTCTTTACGTCCAACCGCGTCACCGCAACCTTAACCGGCGTTCACTTCAGCGAGAATGATTTTGTCACGTTTGATCTCTCGATCAATAATGCATCCGCTGCCTCCGTCTCAGTTACGCTGGACGGCGCCTATCTCAACGACTGGCAAGTGGAAGGCCTTCTTGCGGATGCGGAACAAATCGCGGGCGGGGAAACGCGTGTTGCAACCGTTATCGTCAACTTTGCGAACGATCCGAACGCGGTCTATCGAAACATCACCGCTCTTGCGGGTTTCACGCTGGACTTCAACGTTGTTGACGACGCGAGCGGAAAGAACCTCGCCTCGCATATCAGCTCCTCTGTCGCAATGCCGGATGCCGTCGCTGCCGTTTCACCCGTTGAGAGCGCAACGCTTGTTTACGAGGACAACAGCGTTGCGGTTTACCTGCAGGGCATCGATGGCACGCTACAAAACACGCGCGCGATCCTCTATAAAAAGCCAAAGGCCACTTGGAAGAGCGTTACGGTGGATCCCGTCTACGCCGGATATACCAATATCGTGAATCAAACCTATACCCTCGATACGGGTAAATATCTGCTGCTCGCGTTGGATGGCACCGAGGTGATGACGCGGCAAAACATCACCGGTTTATCCCAACTCGCCCTTTACCTGACGCTGGCACAGAGCGACGGAAGGCTCAATCGTCCTGTTCGCGCAACCATCACAGACCCGAACGTTGCCGAGACGGTATCAAACCCGCCGGATGCCGGCCCGATTGTCTACCAAAGCGAGCTTTCTTATTTCATTCTGCGCAACATGGGTGTAACGCAATATGACGGACACGAAGCGCTGCTTCTGGACTTTGAAAACATCACGCAAGATTATATTAAACAGCTGGATATTACGGCCTATGCCTCCAACCCGAGAATCACGATCGACGGAACCGCATATCCGCTGATGACCTATTGCACGAACTGCTATCCGACCACACACGGGTATCTGCTCCTTTGGGCGGACGGCGCGCCGGAAGGGACGCTGACCAACGCCACGAGCATCAGCGTCGGACTCAAGATTTCGCGCATCAATGCGGGCCGTCTCGACCCGATTGTAGACACCGGCAATTTCACGATAGACCTGAAGTAATCACACGCGCACGAATAAGCAACAGCGGGGAGTTACCCCCGCTGTTTTTTATTCATTTGCATTGCCATACTCGCGCCCAAATCTTACATGAATTCTTCAAAAGCATACTATTGAAAGTTCAAATTGATTTTCTATACTGATAGCACATTAGAAAGATGCAGCTGTGATTGATTTCGTTTCGCGATCCGCTTTGAGTAAAGCAGAGCGAGACGCGATCGATCACAACCAAACCGAATTTCAACATCTCTCGAAAGGAGCGAACGAACATGGACCAAAACAACGATTGGTACGAACGTTATTCTTCCCCCACCCCACAGGACAATGGCACACGCGCACCGCGAAGTCGTGAACCGCACGGTGTACGAATTTCGACACTGATCGTGTTTATGATGGTCGCGGTTCTTCTCGGCGGACTGCTCGGCGGTCTTTACACTAGGCAGTATGTTGGCCAGCAACTATCCGCGCTTGCATCTGAGCAATCTTCGGCAAGCAGCGCAATCAAGGAAGCCGCGGCAAGCGACGCCAGCGGAGGGCTGACAAACGCTTCCACCAGCAGTTTTGCAACCACCTTCAGCAAGGCGCAAATCATAGAGCTCACCGCGCCTTCCGTGGTTGGTATCGATACGTATTATACCGCGAGCGGCAACTACGGTTTCTCGTTTGGCAACGGTAGCAGCGACAACAGCAGTCAGCAGGTGCAGTCGGGCAGCGGCAGCGGCATTATTCTCACCAGCGACGGCTATATCGTCACCTGCAAACACGTTGTAGACGGCGCGGAAACCATCAAGGTCATTCTCAACGACGACACCGAGTATGACGCAAAACTGATCGGTTCCGACACGCGCAGCGACCTTGCCGTACTCAAGATCGAAGCAACCGGCCTCTCGCCCGCGACTCTAGGTGATTCCGATATGCTGACCGTTGGCGAAGACGTTATCGCAATCGGCAACCCGCTTGGCGAACTGCGCGGAACGGCGACCAGCGGCATCATCAGCGCGCTGAGCCGCGAAGTAACGGTCGAAAACACCACAATGTCGCTGATTCAGACGGACGCAGCTATCAGCCCGGGTAACTCCGGCGGCGGACTCTTTAACGCAAGCGGTTCTCTCGTCGGCATCGTTAACGCGAAAGCCAGCAGCAGCAACTCCGAAGGCCTCGGTTTCGCGATTCCGGTGAGCAGCGTGAAGACCATCATCTCAAACCTCATCGATCACGGCTACGTGCTCGGCAGAGCGTACCTTGGCGTATATACGCAGGATGTAACGCTCTCCTCCGATACAAACGGCGGTAACGGTGGTTTCTTTGGCGGGTTCTTCAGCAGCGGCACCACCTGCGTTCAGATTGCACAGATCGTCTCCGGCAGCGCGGCTGAAGAGGCCGGACTTAAGACGGGTGACTTGATTTTGAAGGTGGACGACACCGAGATATCCTCGAACACCGCGCTTGCGAGCATTATCAGCGGCTATAACTCCGGCGACACCGCAACGCTGACCATTCAGCGCGACGGCAAGCAGCAGACCGTAACCGTCACCTTCGGCGAATATAAACCCGAAGAACAATAATCACCCTGCTTCCCGATGTGGAAACGAGGTCATTTCGCCCGATGCGATTTCTGGCGATGACATAGCGCCGTAAGGTCCCCTCTTTGCGGCGCACCCCCGGTTACAATGCGCAAAGACCGTCCATCCCCCCCGGCCGGTTTTTGCGCGGGGGAAAGCCAAAAGATCCCGCAGTGCTGCATAGAGCGCAGTATTGCGGGATCTTTTTTTGTACGCACGCGCGTCGAATCCGAAAACGCTCTTACGATTCAAACAGGCTCATCTGTTTTTCTTTCGTTTCAAATGTCCAAAGATACCGAAACACATCGTCCGTTTGCCACAAGATTCCGTGTTCTTGACACGTTTTTCGAAGGATCTGCATGAGCTTCTTGTCGTTCGGGCTGTTACAGACATATGCGTTGCCAAACGTACGGATGTATTGCTGTTTCACGCCGGGAAAATCCCGATCCAGTGCGGCGTAAAAATACTCGCGATCGCCTTCACGCAAGGTAACCCCTATCCCAAAGGTTAAGATGCCCTTGACACCTGCCTGCACGCAGTAATCGAGCAGACCCAGCAGGTTTTCTTCCGTGTCGTTGATAAACGGCAAAATCGGTGTCAGCCAGACCACTGTCGGAATACCCGCCTCTTTGAGCGTCATCAGCATCTCAAACCGTTCCCGGGTGGACGAGACATGCGGCTCGATTTTCTTGCACAGAGCTTCGTCATACGTCGTCAGCGTGGTCTGAACGACGCATTTGGTGCGCGCGTTGATCCGCTTAAGCAGGTCGATATCGCGCAACAGCTTCGCGGATTTGGTCAAAATCGCGAGACCAAACCCGTATCGTTCGATCACCTCAATGCTTTGCCGCGTAAGCTGCAACTCCGTTTCCAGCGGAATGTAGGGATCGCACATCGATCCCGTGCCAATCATGCACGGCTGACGCTTTTTGCGAAGCTGCTGTTCGAGAATCTTCACTGCATCGCGCTTGACCTCGATGTCCTCAAACTCGTGGTCAAACTGATAGCATTTGCTCCTGCTGTCGCAATAGATGCACCCGTGTGTGCATCCGCGATAGAGGTTCATTCCGTTTTGCGGCGAGAGGATTGTTTTATAGTCGGTATAATGCAAGAATGAACCCCTCCTCTCGTTGATTGAGTTCAGTATAGCAAAGTTATCCTGACAATAACATGTCATGTTCTGATGATTTCAAAACCGGCGCTTCGGATTACTATTTCAGACATCGTTTACAAAACCGTAATCTCTAGTGACAGTTTGTTCCGCGTTCTTTCGTATTTACTCCACACAAATTGCGTATCCTATCCGTATGAAAGCACAATCCCAACCAACTTCTACTAAAAAAAAGCGAGTGCTGAGGGTGCTCGTCGTCATGTTTTTATTCGCTATTCTGCTGCCACTGGGCATCAGTATCTATCTGTGCGCCTCGGTAAAAGATCAAATCATCACGCTGGATGAGGCGACAAAGCTCGACGCGGACGCAATTCTCGTGCTCGGCGCTCGCGTTTGGGACAACGGAAGTCCCAGCGGTGTGCTGGAAGATCGGCTCGATACGGGGATATCCGCCTATCAGGCGGGCGTTTCCGACCGGCTCTTGATGAGCGGCGATCATGGTCAGGACGACTACGACGAGGTCAACGCAATGAAGGACTATGCGCTTGAACAAGGCATTCCCAGCGAAAACATCTTTATGGATCACGCGGGGTTTTCCACATACGAGAGTGTCTACCGCGCGCGCGATATCTTTCAAGTTAAGACGGTGCTGATCGTCACACAGGAGTATCATCTCTACCGCGCCCTCTATATCGCCCGCGCACTCGGACTCGATGCATACGGCGTCGCAGCCGACCGGAGCGTATACTCCGGCATCGTTGGTTTTGAAGCGCGGGAGATTTTGGCACGGGTAAAAGACTTTTTCTATACGCTGATACAACCGTTGCCGACCTACCTTGGCGACGTAATTCCCATCACCGGCGACGGCAACGCGACAAACGGCTAACCTCCTTATTTTTCTTGAAAGAAAAGTAAGC
>CAYVAO010000098.1:1137-6720 GCA_964448895.1 uncultured Christensenella sp. | reverse complement strand
GGGGATTTGACTTTTTCGGCGATTCACGCACGGTGGACGTGCACGTCAAGCGCATTCGCGAAAAGCTTGGCGACGATCATGAGTGGGAGTTGCGCACCGTATGGGGCGTAGGGTATAAATTCGAACAGAAGTGATGCGGTAAGATGCGCAAAGACTTTCTCAGAACGCTCTTTTCCCGAATGCTGGCAACCTATATGGGGGTTACGATCGGGCTGTTGCTTCTCTCCGGTGTGATTTCCGGGGCGTTGATCTCCGGCTTTGTCATGCGGCGGGAAAAACAGAACATTGCAAACGAGATCAGCATCGTTACCGATTTGTACTTTAACACAAAGAGCTCTGTTGCGGGCGAAAACGCCTCCATTTTGGAACTCAACACAATCGCAAGGCACTACGACGGACTGATCCAGATCATCTCCGTGGACGGCGCCATGGCGCAATATGCCTCCGGCTCGAAGTGGGACGAGATTATGAGCGTCCGCTATTCGGAGGAAGAGATATCACGCATGCTGAACGCCGTCTCTGATTTGGACGCGAGCAGCGTGCGTTTTACGCAATTGAAGGGCAGTTTTCAAATGCTTGCGGGCACAAAGCCCGTTGTGATCGATGGCGTTGCGACCCATGTGGTGCGTTTTTATATCGACGTGACGGAAGCGCGCGGCGCAATCAGCATGGCGTATGCAGAGGTGATGCTGGTCTGTCTCGTCGCGGTACTCATCTGCGTGATTGTGGTGTATTACACGACAAACCGGCTGACAAAGCCGTTTATGGAAATCAACGAGATCGTGCAGAAATACGCCAAGGGAGACTATAACGTCCGCATCCCGATCAGTAGCGTAGAGGAAGCGACGCAGCTCGCCGTGAGCTTCAACAACATGGCGGATCAGCTCAAAGACCTGGAAGCAACGCGCAGGAGCTTTGTTGCAAACGTCAGCCACGAGCGCAGAAGCCCGCTGACCAGCAGGAAAGGCTTTTTAGAAGCCATGCAGGATGGAACGATCGGGCCGGAGGAGCACGAGAAATATATCAGCATCGTTCTTTCGGAAACGCGGCGCATGGCGGGCATGGTCAACGACCTGCTAGACCTCGCGCGGATTGAAAGCGGTAAGACAGCGCTGAAACTGGAAATCTTCGATATCAACGAGCTCATTCGCAGAACGCTGATCACATTCGAAGCGCGCATCTACGAGCACCACATGGAGGTGGACGTCAAATTCGCGCAGGAGCAATACTATGTGGAAGCGGACAGCGCGCAGATTTCACAGGTGCTCCGCAACATCATCGACAACGCGATCAAGTATTCGCCGGACGACTCCAAGCTGCGTATCGCAACCTATGCGATGCGGCGCGAAATCTATGTCAGCATTCAGGATTCCGGTCAGGGAATTCCGGAAGAGGATATTCCGCATGTATTCGATCGTTTTTACAAGGTCGAAAAAGCGCATACACCGACGAAGCAAAGCGGAACCGGACTGGGTTTGTCCATCGTGAAGCGCATCATCGACCAGCACAACCAAACCATCACGCTCAAGAGCGCGAAGGGAAAGGGCAGCACGTTTACCTTTACATTGAAACGTGCGCCGGTACCGAAACGCTCGACTTCAGACGGAGGGAAAAAATATGGAACATAATGGTTATTACACATCCGACCCCAAGAACAAGCAAGACCGCGAAGACAGAGGCGGAAACGCGTTTGCAACGATTGTCATCATCATCGTTTTGGTTTTGCTTGCATTACTTGTAACTGGCCTTTTCTGGCCCGGCCTGCTTGGCGGGACGACGCCGGATTACTCAATCATCAACGCAACGCCTTCACCGCTACCGGGTGAAGAGGCTACCGAGCCGCCGTCGGGCGAATCGGAGGCAACGGCGGTACCGGAAGCTACGCCGACTCCGTTTGTTACGGATAACGACCGTGTCATGCCAAGTCTGGACGGTGTTGCGCCCGCTCTGCCCGGCGTGGTGGACAACCCCATTCCGGACATCTATGACGCGGTATCTCCTGGTGTTGTCGGCGTGCTGAATTATGTGGAAGCAAAGAGCGCGAGCGGCAAAACGATAGATGAGCTTTATGGCAGCGGCACGGGCTTTGTTGTATCCAGCGAGGGTTATATTCTGACAAACGCGCACGTTGTAGAAGGTGCAAGCAAGATCACCGTCAAGGTTTTCGGCGAGGATCAGGAGCGCGACGCGACGCTGATCGGCTCCGATACCGAGACCGATATTGCGGTGCTCAAGGTTGAAGACGCGCAATTGCAGCCGCTGAAACTCGGTGATTCCGATCAGGTGCGCGTGGGCGAATACGTGCTCGCCATCGGTAATCCGCTCTCGACGGATGAACTGGCGAACACCATCACATTCGGCATCATCAGCGCGACAAAGCGCGAAGTCACCATCGATAACTACACCAACACCTACTTGCAGACAGACGCCGCGATCAACTTTGGCAACAGCGGCGGTCCGTTGATCAATATGAATGGCGAAGTGATCGGCATCAACAGCGCGAAGACGATCACAGCGGGCTATGATGCCATGGGTAATGCGGTCAGCGCGGAAGGCATCGGATTTGCGCTGCCGATCAACCAAGTGCAGAAGATCATGGAAGTGCTGATCACCAAGGGCTATATCGAGCGCCCGGGTATCGGCGTAACTGTCAGTACAATCGACGAAGCAACGGCGGAAGAGCTGAATGTCCCCGCCGGTGCGCTGGTTGAGAGTGTTGTGAAAGACAGACCGGCGGATCAGGCAGGTGTACTGGCTGGCGATATCATCACGGAAGCAAACGGCGAAGTGATTACTACCCATCAGCAATTGGTCAATATTGTGCTTGGTTGCATGATTGGCGACGAACTGAAGCTCAAAGTGTATCGTGATGGCGAATATTTGGATATCACCATCGTTATCGGCAACAAGACCGAGATGAACTTTGACGATGTAGTCGGGGCTACCCCAACGCCGTTGCCGGAAACAACGACGCCAAATCCTTAATAAACAGAACACAAAAGCGGCGCTTCCAATCGAGCGCCGCTTTTCGTTTCAGAAATTACTTAAGATAAGGTTTTCAGCAGATGATAAGCGTAACCGTCGAGACCGTCCGAAAGTGTCGCGCCAATGCGCGTGCTATGCAGACGTTCCATTAAATATTGGAGGATGACTCCGCCGTGCAGAATGACGTCATGGCGATCTTTGAGCAAAGGCACTTTCGCGCGCTGTTCATCGCCCATTTGATCCAGCACATTGAGCACGGAGCGTAGCGTAATCGAGTCAATCAGCTTTTCGCCCTGCCAGGAGGTAAACGAGTCTTTACCTTCACAAAGTAACGCAAGCGTCGTAATCGTTCCGCCAACACCGAGCAGCGGTTCCTGCGGAAGCTGTCGCTCGCTGGAGAGCGAGGGACGGTTCGGACGCTGTTCCAGCTCCGGCGGGCCAAACAGACCGGACAAAACCGGATAGAGCGCTTCGGTAACGGCGGATAGCTCGTCAAACGGCGCAATGTCCTTTGCGCGGACGCAACCGATGGGCCAGCTTTCTCGTGAACCGGGGCGGACGATCTGCGTGCTGCCACCGCCGATATCCAGAATGATTCGATCCGCGCCGGGATTCGCGCCTTGCTGTGCAAAGGTGGCTTCTTCGCTTCCCGTGAGAATGCGCGCGTGGTTTTTACCGATGATCTCTTCCACGGATCGGATAAAGTCCTTACCGTTTGTTGCGTCTCGTACGGCGCTGGTTGCGTAGGCATACGATAAAAAGCCCTGCGCCGCATTCTCGCTGTGCAGCGAGCGAATAACGAGCAGGGATTGAAGCATCCGCGCCGACGAGAGGGCGCCGGTTTCGGCTAATCCTTCGGCAAGGCGCGTGGTATAAACGTGTTTTGCGGAAAAATGCGGTTCAGCGTTCGCATCCTGTGTGACCTTCAGGGTGCGAACGGAGTTGCTGCCGATGTCAAATAAGAGAAGTTTCATAGCCGTTCTCAACCCAAAGTAACGACGTCGGCATCCGGCGGCGTGGTTGGAAGAGGCGTAGGCGTAGGTGTCGGTTTCGACGTTGGCGTTGTCAAGGCCGGCACCGGAGTTGGTGTTTCGGCGAGTTTTGGCGTGATACTAACCTGGGCGGAATCATCGTAAAACTTCCAGTCATCCTCAAACACGTAACCGAGCTTTTCGCGCGCATATTGAATCATATAATCGGTTGTTTGCATGTATTCGAGCATGCGCTCCAGACGCTCCTGCTCAACCTTCTTTGAGTCAAGCTGGGTTTGCAGCGTGATCTTTTCTTCGGCAATGCTGGTAAGCTTTGTTTGCTGAGAGAGGAAAACGCCGCCGAGCACGAAGAATGTTAAAATGAAAAAAAGAATAATATAACGAGGCCGAATGCGAAATCCGGTCTTGAGGTGCTCCAATCGTTCTGTCGGTCTGTTTGCCATGCTGTGTATCTTAGCATAATTTCAGGCAAATGGAAAGACGGGGCACAATAGGTTTTCAATTTGGTTACAGTAACATGGTATTTTTGAATAAAACTAGGATTTGTCATGCAATGACAGAAAAGAAACCTGATCCCAAGCCAATCAAAGGATGGCGTTTCATCACAGAATCTTGATCAAACACGAATGAATCCCGAATAAAACTATTATATGATCCTGTTGAATCGCGAACTGCGATGTGAAAAAAGAATGGCGTATATTGACAAAAATTATACACGACGATATGATTATATATCAATCATATCACATCGAATCAGCTTCTTGATGTTGAACAGGCAGTTGGTCTTACCGTAGAGAGGAGTATACAGTTGAACAAGGAACAGTTAGAGGAGAAAAGCCTTGGTGATTTGCGTGAAATCGCAAAGCTGCAAGGTGTGAAATCCTTAACCAAATATCGAAAAAGTGATCTCGTGGAGATCATTATGGCGGGAGGAGTAGTGCCTTCCGATTTTTCGTCCACAGAGGGCAACGGCAGCGAACCGGCACCCGAATCGGTTGTGCCGCAACCCGGCGCGGAAGAGGCGATGCCCGGGGAGCTTGGCATGGATCCTTCCGGCCCGCGCTTTGAGGCGCAGGATGCGGACGGCGGATATCGTAGATCGAACTACACGCCGCGCCCCTACCAGCAGAACAAGCCTTATTATGACAACCGCCAGCAGCAAAGCGGCTATCAAAGAAGGCAGTATTCACCGCAGGGCAGCTATCAGCAAAACTACCAGCAGCAGAGCGGCGGATACCAGCAGGGCGGCTATCAGCAAAGCGGCTATCAACGCAACATCTATCAACAAAACTCCTATCAACAGCAAAACAATTACCAACAGCAGGGCGGCTATCAGCAGCCCGGTTTTCAACAGGGATTTAACGCCGCGAACTACGGCGCGGAACAAGGTGGATTTGAAGGCGACCGGAATTTTAGGCCGCGCAATCCCGAAGGATATTACAACAAAGATTATGGCACCAGCAATCCCGCCGTGCCGGAGATTCTCCAAACGGGAGATTGCGGAGACGCAGAAGGCGTGCTGGAAGTTTTGCCGGATGGTTACGGCTTTCTGCGCAGCGAAAACTATCTCTCCGGGCAACACGACGTTTATGTCTCAATTGCGCAG
>CAYVAO010000098.1:0-1127 GCA_964448895.1 uncultured Christensenella sp. | reverse complement strand
CGCTATTGTACATTACGGCGGTCAACGGCGAATCGCCGGAGAGCATCGTCGACCGTAAGCCGTATGAAGAACTCGTTCCTGTGTTTCCCTACGAGCGCTACACTCTGGAACTGCCCGGCACAAACAGCCTCGCAATCCGGCTGATCGACCTGATCGCGCCGATCGGCAAAGGCCAGCGCGCAATGATCGTTTCCCAGCCGAAAGCCGGCAAGACGACGTTGCTCAAAAGCATTGCCAACGGAATTTCGACTAACTATCCCGATTCGCACCTGATCGTGCTGCTCATCGACGCGCGCCCGGAAGAAGTGACCGATATGCAGCGCTCCATCAAAGGCGAGGTGCTGTATTCCACCTTTGACGAGCTGCCGGAGCACCATACCCGCGTGGCCGAGATGGTGCAGGAGCGCGCGATGCGCCTCGTCGAGATGGGCAAGGACGTTGTTATCTTGATGGACAGCCTGACAAGGCTTGCACGCGCATACAACCTCACGATTCCGCCGACAGGGCGCACGCTTTCCGGCGGTATGGATCCGGGCGCGCTACACAAACCCAAGCGCTTCTTCGGTGCCGCGCGCAAGATTGAAAACGGCGGAAGCCTCACCGTGATCGCCACCGCGCTGACCGAGACGGGCAGCCGTATGGACGATATGGTATACGAGGAATTCAAAGGGACGGGCAACATGGAAATCCCTCTTGACCGCAAGCTCAGCGAGCGCAGAATATTCCCCGCCATCGATATCTATAAATCCGGCACGCGCAGGGAAGACCTGCTTCTCTCCAACGAGGAACTGGAAGCGGTGCGCACCATTCGCAGAGTGCTCGCGGGCGGCAACACGGCGGATGTGACGGAGCATCTCATCAGCATGCTGGAGAAAACCAACAATAACGAGGAGTTTCTGCAGCGCCTGAAAGACTGGGTCAGCATCTACGAAAAAGACGGCTATACGACCATGTCCACAAGTCGATTTGGCAAGTAAGTCGTCTGACAACAGAAAGTATCAGGAATAGACCTGAAATATTCAGAAAACTATTGATTTTTTCACCTCCAATCGCTATACTAGCTTTTGGTAGTGTTTTAAAGGAGTGATCAAGCATGAAGAAGGATATCCATCCGAAATATGGCGAAG
>CAYVAO010000097.1:4916-6759 GCA_964448895.1 uncultured Christensenella sp. | reverse complement strand
CTTTTGATGGACGCCTCGCTTTCGCCCTGGATCGGCATGTTCATTGCCGCAGCCATCACCGCCGTGTTCGGCGTGATCGTTGGGTTGCCTTGCTTCCGTCTCCACGGGCCGTATTTCGCGCTGACGACGATCGCGCTTGGCGAACTGATTCGAATCTTCGTGGAAAACAACGAAACGGTATTCGGCATCAACATTCGCGGTGCGATGGGCCTCGTACTCAAACAGACGGGAAATCAGTTCATCGCATTTGAGTTCGCAAACAAGATTACGTATTACTACGTGCTGGTCGCGCTCGTTGCGGTTACGATCCTCGTCACCTGGCTGATCAAGAACAGCAAGCTTGGCTTTTACCTGACCGCCATCAAGAGTGATCCGGACGCGGCGGAATCCCTCGGCATCAAACTCACGAAGTACAAGCTCATCGCCATGGGTATCAGCTGCTTTTTGATCTCCTTTGCCGGCACATTCTACGCGCAGTATTTCCGCTATGTCGGCCCTTCGCGAATCTTCAGCCACGACATGTCCGTTCAGATTGCGCTCATCGCGCTGGTCGGCGGACAGGGTACCGTGTTTGGCCCCCTGATGGGCGCTTGCCTGCTCGTGCCGATTACGGAGTTCCTTTCGGAAGAATTCGGCGGAACGCTGCCGGGGCTGCACTTGTTCATCTACGGTATCGTGATGATCCTCGTCGTTCTCTACATGCCGAAAGGAATCTTCCATCCCGTTACCAAGCTGTTTAAGAACATAGAAGCGAAACTGTTTGGCTTTGGCAAAAAATCCATTCAGAAGGGAGAGAAGTGAGTCATGGGGGAAATCATCAGACTGGAACATGTTTCCAAAAAGTTTGGCGGTCTGGTCGCGGTAGACGACTTTAGCGGCGAGATCGAAACCGGCTCCATCGTTGGCCTGATCGGCCCGAACGGAGCGGGTAAAACGACTCTGTTCAACATGATGTCCTGCACGTACCCGCCGACCTCCGGTAAAATTTTCTATAAAGGCGTGGATGTTACCAAGGCTCGCACGGATACCATGGCGGCAAGAGGACTTGCTAGAACCTTTCAGGTTACAAAACCCTTTGGCGACATGACCGTGGTGGAAAACTTTATGGTCGGCGCATTTCTGCACACGAAAGACCGCGCGACGGCACGCAAGCAGGCGGAAGAGATCTACGACTATATCGGCATGAGCTGCGGGCGCGACAAACCCGCAAACGAAACAACGACGGTCGACCGCAAAAAGCTGGAGATCGGGCGTGCGCTCGCGACCAAGCCGGAACTGCTGCTGCTGGACGAGGTCATGGCGGGCTGCAACCCGCAGGAAAAGTTGGAGCTCGTGGAGCCCTGCCGGAAGATTCAAAAATGCGGCATCACGCTGGTGGTCATCGAGCACGATATCAAGACGATCATGACGCTTTGTGAAAAGATCGTGATTCTGCATCGCGGCGCAAAGCTCACGGAAGGCACGCCGGAACAGGTTGCAAACGATCCTCGCGCGATCAGCGCGTATTTGGGGGAGGATTACCATGCTGGATGTTAAGGAACTTCATGCCGGATACGGCGATATCGAAATCGTTCACGGAATCTCTTTAAAGGTGCTGGATAACCAGATTGTGGCGATCGTCGGCGCAAACGGCGCGGGCAAATCCACCTTCATCAAGGCACTCATGGGTATGATTCCGGTGAAAAAGGGCAGCGTATCGTTCGACGGACAGGACATCACCTCTCTGGACACCAACAAGATTTGCGACCACGGGATCACGTTGATTCCGGAAGGAAGACAGCTCTTTCCGCAGATGACGGTGGAAGAAAACCTAGATATAGGCGCTTGCACGCCGACGACGCCC
>CAYVAO010000097.1:0-4906 GCA_964448895.1 uncultured Christensenella sp. | reverse complement strand
GGTGGCGACGGCGCGCGCGCTGATGAGCAGCCCGAAAGTGCTCGTGATGGACGAGCCGTCCTGGGGTCTTGCGCCGATTCTCGTAACAGAACTGTTCCAAACCATAGAAACGGTTCGCAGCGAGGGCACCGCGGTGCTCATCATCGAGCAAAACGTAGCCAAAACGCTTTCCATTGCGGACTGGGGCTATGTGTTTGAAAACGGCGCGGTCACCATGGAAGGCGCGGGCAGCGAACTGCTCTGCGACGAAGGACTCAAGAAAGCATTTCTCGGAATTTAATCCGTTGCGTTTCGGCGCGGCGGATAGAGCAAAGGAAAAAATTAGAGGTAGTTATGTTAAGCAAAGAACGAGTGAGAGACCTGAAAATCTTCTCCAAAAAAATCCAGATCGAAACGATCAAGATGATCGCAAGCCTCGGCGTTGGCCACCTCGGCGGCTCGCTCTCGATTGCGGATGCGCTCGCGGTACTCTACGGCGCGCAGATGAAGTATGACCCGAAAAACCCGAAGTGGGAAGAGCGCGACTGGTTTGTCTGCTCCAAGGGTCACGCGGGCCCCGCGGTCTACGCGGCGCTCGCCATGAAGGGCTTTTTCCCGATGAGTGAGCTCAATACACTCAATCGCCCCGGAACGCGGCTGCCTTCACATTGCGACCGGCTCAAGACGCCGGGTATCGACATGACGACCGGGTCGCTGGGACAAGGCGCCTCGACCGCGGCAGGCATCGCGCTGGCGCACCAGATGAACCAAAAGAGCAACAAGGTGTTCCTTATGCTGGGCGACGGCGAGATCAACGAAGGTCAGGTCTGGGAGATGGCGTTATTCGCCGGAACGAAGAAGATTAACAATCTCATCGCATTTGTCGACTACAACAAGCTGCAACTCGACGGCCCAACCTGCGAAATCTGCGATGTGGGCAACGTAGCCAAGAAGTTTGAAGACTTTGGCTGGTATGCGCAGGATATCGACGGGCACGACGTTCTGGCGATCAACAACGCAATTGAAAACGCCCGCGCACAGTATGAAAAGCCCTCTATGATCGTGCTCAACACGATCAAGGGCGACGGCTGGAGCACGGTTGCCAACAAGAGCAGCTGCCACAACCTCACCATTTCGCCCGCGCAGATGGAAGAAGCGTTGGGTGAAATGAACGCGGCGCTCAAGCGGATTGAGGAAGGGGAGTGAGCAACATGAGCGTGAAAATTGCCGGCACCATCGCGCCGGAGAGCGAAGAAATGCGCCATGCGTTTTGCAGCGTATTGATGGAACTAGCCGAAGACAACAAGGATATCGTCGTATTGGACGCGGACCTCATGGGCGCTATGGGTACCAAAGCGTTTGCCAAGAAATATCCGGACCAGACGGTCAACTGTGGCATTCAGGAAGCGAACATGATCGGAGTTGCCGCGGGACTGTCCGCGGTTGGGAAGATTCCCTTTGCGCATACCTTTGCGCCGTTTGCAACCCGCAGAGTGTGCGATCAGGTGTTTATGTCCTGCGCATACGCCAGAAACAACGTGAAGATCGTCGGTTCCGACCCGGGCATTACGGCGCAGCTTAACGGCGGCACGCATATGCCGTTTGAAGATATGGGCATCATGCGCGGCATTCCGGAGCTAACCGTTCTGGAACCCACGGATATCACAATGCTCCGCTGGATGCTCAAAGAGATGGCGGCGACCTTCGGCGTGCAGTATATGCGCCTCGTTCGTAAGAACTGCGCAAAGGTGTATGAGGAAGGCACGACGTTTCGCATGGGCGAAGCGGTGCAGCTTTGCGATGGAACGGACGTAACGATTATCGCGAGCGGGTATTGCGTCGCGGAGGCATATAAAGCCGCGGCGATCCTGAAGGAAGCGGGCATCAGCGCGCGCGTGCTGGATATGTTCTGCTGGAAACCGATCGACCAAAAGGCGATTGTAAAGGCTGCCATGGAGACGGGTGCCATCGTAACGGCGGAGAACCACAACGTGCTCAACGGACTTGGCGCGGCGGTCTCCGAAGTGCTTGTGAAAAATCGTCCTGTGCCGGTGGAGATGATCGGCGTGCAGGACGAGTTTGGCGAGGTCGGCCCGCTGGATTATCTGGCGGAGCGGTTCAAACTCAACGCGGTTTACATTGTAGAAGCCGCGAAAAAAGCGATTGCACGAAAAGCGTAAACAGATATTTGGAGAGGGCAATGGCAAAACGCCGCTGCCCTTTCCTAAAAAACAATACGAATATTACGAAATCAAACGGATGAATCGAGGAAAAGATATGTTAGCGGCAATCATTCAAAAACCGGAAGTGATGGAACTGCACGAAGTGCCGATGCCTGTTCTGGCGGATGGCGAAGCGTTGAAGAAGGTGCTTTATACCGGTGTTTGCGGTACCGATGTACATCTGCTGCACGGGCACCACGCCACCGCTACGTTTCCGCTGATTCCCGGGCACGAGATGGTCGGCGAACTGGTGGAGATCAAAGGAAAAGGCGCGGAAGAGTTCCAAATCGGTCAGCGCGTGGTTGCGCAGGAGGTGCTCTCCTGCGGACGCTGCAGCGCCTGCGCAAAGGGCGAAGATAACGTTTGTCAGTCTCTCAAGATCATCGGTATCCACGCGGAAGGCAGCTTTGCCCAATACGTCAAGGTTCCGGTTCGGAAGATGCTTGCCGTGCCGGATGAAATTGATAACGAACTCGCGGCCATGACGGAGCCGCTCGCCGTTGCCGTGCACGACGTTCGGCTCAGCGGGCTGAAGGTGGGAGAGCAGGTGCTGGTCATCGGCGGCGGCCCGATTGGAATGCTGATTGCGATCGTAGCCAGAGCCGCGGGAGCAAGGCAGGTTGTCATCTCCGAAATCAAGAAATTCCGGCGCGATTTTGCGCAGAAGATGGGCTTTTCGGTCGTTGATCCAACCGCGGCGGACTTTGACGCCCAGCTTTGGGCGCTCTCCGGCAAGGAAGGATTTGACGTTTGCTTTGAAGTAGCCGGCGTAAAGTCCGCGATTACGACCTGCGTCGACCACACCAAGAGCACCGGCACCATCATGGTCATCGCGATCACCAAAGAGCCGCTTCCCGTCGACACGGGCAAGATCTTTGCCAAGGAGTTGACCATCAAAGGCGCGCGTATCCATAACTTTTATAACTTTAAAGGCGCTTTGGAGCTTTTGCAGGTCAAGTCGGTTGCCGATGACGTTCGGAAGCTGATTTCAAAGGTGTATCCGTTTGCCGAAATCAACGAGGCGTTTGCCTATGCCGAGCACGGCGAAGAGGGCTTTAAAGTACTCGTTCAGATCAACGAGTAATTCATACAATCGAGAACGAGGAGGTTGCTATGCCATACATTCGACTGGAACTCAATCAATATCTTTCCGACAGCGAGCGTTTCTCGCTTGCGCAGAAGGCGGCGGAGTTGGTCGGCAGCCTTCCCGGCAAGCTCGCCAGGCGCACGATGGTCAGCATCCAACCACAGAGCGATCTTTATCTGGACGGACAGGATCGCGCGCTCGCGTTTGTGGAGGTTCGCATGTTTAACCAAGCGGAACAAAAGCATAAAACCGAGCTGGTGGAGCGGCTCTTTGATCTGCTGGAAAAGGATCTCTCCATCGCGCGGGAAGACGCGTTTATGAACGTGATCGAGTTATCCAGCTGGGGCAAAAACGGTTCGCTTTCCTATTCCGAAAACTGGGTGAAATAGGAGGCGCGGTATGCAGAAGATCGATTTGCTGTTTGAGAGGCACTCCGTGCGGCAATACAAGGATGAGCCGGTTGCGCCGGATGATCTTGAGCTGATCCTGCGGGCGGGAATGTCCGCGCCATCCGCGGTCAACTCGCAGCCATGGGAATTCCTCGTCGTACAGGATCGCGCGCGGCTAAACGAGTGCGCAACGATTCGAAAATTCTGGGGCATGTTGGCGCAAGCGCCGCTGGCGATCCTCGTCAACGCAAATCTGGAGGGCTACAAGGGTTCCAGCAAGGATTTTTTCGTGCAGGACTGCTCCGCAGCTGCGGAAAACATGCTGCTTGCGGCAACCGCGCTTGGCTACGGCGGCGTTTGGCTCGGCATTCACCCGCTGACGGAGCCGCAGGAGAAACTGCGTGTGTTGTTTCACATTCCGCAGGAGATTATCCCAGCCGTACTGCTCTCCATCGGCCGCCCGCTGACGCCGCCGGAGCACAGAGCACGCGTTACGCCGGAAAAGGTGCACTACGAGCTTTATTGAGCCAAACGGAATAATATCGCGCGCACGCACGCACCGGTTTGATCAGAAAAGAGGCATTCGATGATTGATTTTTCACTGGCACTTCCAACGAAGGTAATGTTTGGCAAAAGCGCGCTCGATCAATTGAGCGGCGTCAGTCGTGAAAACGGATTTCAGAAAGTACTGCTGGTCTACGGCGGGCAGAGCATCCGCAAAAACGGGCTGTATGATCGCGTGGTCGCGCAACTGGACGCATCCGGCGCGGCTTATCAAGAAATCGGCGGCGTACAGGCGAACCCGACCGTTGCGTTCTGCGAAACGGTTGCGGCGCTTGCAAAAAAAACAAACGCGCAGCTATTGCTCGCGGTCGGCGGCGGCAGCGTGATCGATACCTGCAAGTGCGCGGCGCACGCGGTAGCCAATCAAGCGAGCGTAGAGGACATTCTCTTTGGAAAGACGCCGGTTCTTCAGACGATTCCCGTCGGCGTGGTGCTCACGATTGCCGCCGCGGGGAGCGAAACCAGCGACAGCCTCGTTTTAACGCAGGAGAGCACAGGCCTCAAGCGGGGGCTAAGCCATCCGCTCAACCGTCCGCTCTTTGCGCTGATGGACCCGCAGGCGACATATTCCGTTTCGCCCTATCAAACGGCGAGCGGGGTAGTGGACATTATGATGCACACAATGGAGCGGTATATCCGTCTGGACGCGGGGGATCACGACCTGA
>CAYVAO010000096.1:0-6765 GCA_964448895.1 uncultured Christensenella sp. | reverse complement strand
CGCATCCATGTTGTGCACGGGAATCATAACGGAACCGCGCTTCGGGACATGGTGCGGGAGGAATACGCCGCGCACTCGCGGGTTTTGCGGCTGGATTTCGTCTCCGAGAGCGCAACGGATTTGGTTTTAAGAGAGTTGTAAGAAACAAAAAACGGAGCCGCAGCTCCGTTTTTCTGTTCAGTGACTCAAACCAAAATCGTTTTTCTCGGCGTTTTGCTGTTTTTCTCAATCAATGCGGCGTAGCGATCGATGGTTGCCTTTGCGATATCGTCCCAGGAAAGATAGATCGTTTCCCGCGCGGACTTTCCGATCGCTTTTGTCTTTTCCGGGTCACCAAGCGCCTGCGTGATCACCTGACAGAGGCTCTCCGTCGTGTCTTCACATAAAAACCCGTTTTCGCGGTCGCGAATCGGTTCCGCCGTGGCGCAGCCGCGCACGACGACGCTCGGCGTTCCCATCGCGGCGGCCTCGCGCACCACCATGCCGGAGGTGTCGTAAAGCGAAGGAAACACAAACAGGTCCGCGTTTTCATAAAGACCGTAAAGATCGTCTTCTCCAGTGATGTGTCCGGTGAAGCGGACTCGTTCTGTTAAACCCAACTCGTCCACCTTCTGATGGATCGACTTCACATCCGGTCCCTGCCCGGCGAGGACAAGGGTAAAGGGTTTTCCACTCTGCGCATAACAGGCGCAGCTTTCGAGAATGCGTAGGATATTTTTCTTCCAGTTCATCTGCCCGCAATAGAATAGTATCGGTTCATCCGGCAGATGAAAATGCGCCTTTGCAGCCGCGGCGCGCGCATCGCTCGGGTCGATGTCCGGCGTGCCGTTTGGCATAACGACCACTTCGCCGACGTAGCCGTAGTCATAGAGCGTTTCCTTTGAGCTTTGGCTGACCGTCCAGACTTCGTCGCAGCGCTGATAGAAATTGACGATGGTTGCGACTGCGAGGTTTGCGAGCATTTCCGTCTTGGTCAGCTGATAAAAATCGTCGTAATAGCGCGAGTGGAACATGCCGATGATGGGGATACCGCGCCGCCGCGCAAGCCGCTGCGCTTCCAACCCCGCGATAAATGGTGAGTGCGCGTGGATGATGTCCAACTGAATATCGCGGATGCGCGCGTCGTAATGCCCGTCGAGCTGGGGAATGCCGGTGCTGTATTGCTTTTGCCGCGGAAGCTCGCGGCTGACAAAATCGACCAGCTCAAATGGATATCCGCCGCGAAATCCGGTGTCCGACATGGGCGCGATGACATAGCATTCTTCCCCGCAACGGGAGAGCGCCATAGCGTAGTGATAGACCACGCGACCAACGCCGTCGACAATCGGCAGGAAGGAGTCGCTGAATTGTCCAATTTTCATGTGGATATTCACACCTTTCGATGGTTGCATGATAGCGATTCTGTATATGTGATGAAAACGACGCCGGTTGGAAACCGGCACGCCGACAAGCGTGAACACGGCTCGCGGCTGCGCTTGCCTAAGGGGACACGTTCATTCTACCATAACACCCGAAAACGTGTTATGATGAATGACAAGGTTTTTTCTTGCGCGATGTGAACTATTGTGACGCAGAGCGCTGTGGCGTAGCCACAGAGAGATGAAACCCGCGAAAATAGAAATAAACGAAGAGAACCATTTACCTGAATGAAGAAGAGAAACGTTCTGTATCTTTCGTTACCGCTCCTTTTGCTGATATCGGCGTTTTTATCCGCGCCAACGGCCGCCGCGGAGGAAGCGCCATTTGTTGGCGATCTAAACGGAGACCAGGTTACGACTGCGGCGGACGCGGCGATGATGCTGCGCGGAATCGCGTTTGCGAAACTATCCGAAGAGACGCGTCCCGATCTCGATTTTACGAGAAACGGGGAGATCGATGCAACGGACGTGCGCGCGGCACTCTTTTGTGCCTGCGGTGGCGTAACGGACTGGGTTGCGTTTGGCGAGCGGGTTTCCAGCGGGTTATGTGACGAGCGACTCTTCGACCGGTTTTCCTATACGGGCACGCAAGACGACGGAATGGGTAACTACAAGAGCGCAAACGTCTCCGTTCACATTCTGTCCGGTCGAGCGGACAACAGCGATTATCATGTAGCCGATATCTATGTGCAGGATATCTCCTGTTTGATGACCGAGTTTAGCAGCGGGACATACGATGGAAAAGCGAGATCCGTTCGGGATATCTTCGATACGGTCAGCGGCGGAATCGTCGCCATGAACGGAGATTTTTACTCGATCCATCTCTCCGGCCCGGTGGTGCGAAACGGCATAACGTATCTTGACCGCGTTTCGAATACCTGGGATATCGCCGTGTTGCAGAGCGACGGTGTGCTGGTAACGTATGATTATAATACGCTGAACTCCGAGATGCTGTCCGGTATCAATGCGTATCAAACATGGGTGTTCGGGCCGGCGCTGCTGGACGAAAACGGGCAGGCGAAAACCAAATTCCGCAGCTATGTGCAGGCGGCAAATCCGCGCACCGTGCTTGGTTATTACGAACCTGGGCACTATGCGTTTATCGCCGTGGACGGCAGATCTCGTGCATCAGGCGGCATGACGATGCAGGAGCTGTCCCGGCTTTGTCAGGATCTCGGCCTTATGAGCGCGTATAATATGGATGGCGGGCAGTCCAGCGTTCTATTGGCGCGGGATGGGGTCATCAATGTTCCATATCGCAATGGCAGATCGGTCAGCGACATTATCGCCATTCGGGAGTTGCCGGAAGGGTAGAGGATAAGCGGAGGCTTTTTACGCGGGGTTTCAATCGCAGATGATCCTTGTTCAGACAAAGGCATTTGCATAGAGGGAGAACGAAAACATAGTGAGATTGACCGGGTATGTGTTATAATAGCGCCATGTGTAAAAAGAGATCGGTTCAAGCCCTAATTTATTTGCTTGCAGTGGCTCTTTTTTTTAGCTGCTTTGGCTGCTCGACGGGGAAAGGTTCGAGCGGCTTGGTGATCAGTGAAGTTGTTTCGAGCAACCAGTTTTCGCTTACGACGGAATCACTCGGTTCGCCGGATTGGGTGGAGTTTTATAACGGCACAAGTACGGCGATCAACTTAAAAGGTTATGGCTTTTCGGATAATCTGCGCAATCTTCATAAGTTTGTATTTGGCGATGTAATCATCCCCGCGGGTGGTTATGTCGTTTTATATTTGACCAATGCCGACGGGGTGGAGGATCCAGACGCACCCGTAGCCGGGTTTGGACTGAGCAAGAGCGGAGAGAATCTGTTTCTGACCGATCCCTATTATGGTCTTGTGCAGGAGCTGGTGCTGCCCGCATTGCCAACGGATGTGGCTTATGCGCGCAACACAGACGGCAACTACGGCTATACGCTGGTTACAACGCCGAACGCGCCTTCGGATGAGATCGTATCTTCGCTATCCGATATCTACGATGTCTCGGAAAACGGCCTCACCATATCTGAAATTTTACCCTATCCCAACGACGGGGAAGCATGGGTTGAGCTGTATAATGCGTCGAGCGAAGCAATTCGTCTGGAGGACTTTTTCCTGAGCGACAATCCGGCGACCGCGAAGAGATTTCAGCTGCACGCGGGTACGCTGGAACCCGGCGGCTATCTGGTTTACAAGCTGAGCGGCGTTTCGGAAAAAACCGCGAACGACGGCTCTTTGCAGGCGAACTTCCGCATCGGCACGAACGACACCGCAATCTATCTTGCAAACGCGAGCGGCACGGTGATCGATTCGCTCACATGGGACGCGTCTCTTGCGACGGGACTGTCCGTTTTGCCGGAGGAACAATACACCGCTTTTCCAACGCCTGCGGCTGCGAACAGCACACTAACCTTTGAGTCGCCGACTGTTCAGGAATCGGACGGGAAGGACCCTCTCTGCATCAACGAAGTGCTGCAGAAAAACAGCTTTACGTTGATCGATCAGGACGGAGATCGCAGCGATTGGGTCGAACTGTATAATCGCTCCTCCGAAGCCGTTTCGTTGAATGGATATTTCCTGTCTGACGACGCTTCCGCTCCGTTTCGGTTTGCGCTGCCGGATCAAATGCTGGCGGCTGGAGATTATCTTGTGGTGTTTCTATCGGGAAAAGACCGCGTGCAGGACGGAGAAATCCACGCGTCCTTCCAACTCGCCTCGAACGAAACCGAGATCTATCTAACGAATGCCAATTCGTTTACGCGAGATACATTTGCGCTTGTCGCTGACTGTCCGGCGGACGTTTCAATCGGGCGTGCAGAAGACGGAAGCACGGTGTTTTATGCGTACCCGACGCCATGGTATGAAAACGCGACGCCATATCCGACGCTGGACGAAGCGTATCACACCGTTCCTAAGGTGACCATCAACGAAGTATTTCCCTGCGCGGCTTACGGGGACGATACGCCGGACTGGGTCGAATTTAAAAACAACACCGATCAGGCGGTGTCTCTGAAAGGCTGGTATCTATCGGACTCGCTCTCGGAACTGAAGCGATGGCAGTTTCCGGATGTAACCATACCGGCGGGCGGTTATACCGTAATCAATGCAACAAATGGAGCGGTCGAAGATTCCCTCACGACGGCTTCTTTTTCTATTGCGGAGGGAGAGACAATCTACCTCTCCGATCCCAACGGCTGTCGTGTGGATTCGGTTGAAACCGGCACTGTTCGTGCGGGCGGTTCGATTGGACGACTGATGACGGCGAGTAACGAGCGTGTGTTTTATGACAATCCTACGCCCGGTGAAGCAAACGGAGATGTTTACACCCAAGGATATGCGCCCAAGCCGTATTTTTCAGACGATACCATACGGCACACGGAAGCTTTTGCACTCATCATTCGCTGCACCGATCCGTCCGCCGAAATCCGGTATACAACCGACGGATCCACGCCGACTGCGCAGTCAACCCGCTATCAGGGGCCTATTACGATCGATCGCAACACCGTGATTCGCGCAGCTTCTTTTCAAAGCGGATTTTTTGAGAGTGACATTGAGACGCGGACGTACCTGTTCAATGTTTCGCATACGCTTCCAATTCTCTGTCTAACATCGGATCCGGGGAACCTGGTGGGGCCTGACGGTATCATGGCGAATGCGAATTTATTTAATGATCGCTGGGAGCGTGCAGCGGTTATTGAGTATCAATCCGATGAAGAGAAGTTTTCTGTGAATTGCGGGATTCGACTGCATGGCAATATGACCCGCCAAACCAACGGCTACGGCAAGCCTTCCATGAAACTCTGTTTTCGCTCGTGTTACGGCAACGATGTGCTCAACTACCCGCTGTTTGAGGACGGCAGAACGACCGTATTCCACAATCTTCTCCTTCGCAATGGCAGCGACATGCGGCTTGCGGTGATTCGCGACGAACTGATTACCAACATCGCGTACCGAACATCGCCCTCGCTTTGCGTAATGACAGCGCAGTATGTCGCAGCTTATTTCAACGGTGAATATATGGGACTCTACGCGTTGAAGGAAGCGATGGGTTCCGGTTATTTTGCGGAGCATTTCGGCGTATCGGAGGATAGCGTGGAGATGCATCGCCCATACCGCGAAGAGAACAAGGATTTTGTTGCGCTGATGAACTATTGCAAGGCGCACGACTTGACACAAGAGGAATATTATCGCTATGTAGAAGAGCGCGTTGATTTTGATAGCATGATCGACTGGATGATTTACGAGGCGTATTCCGCAAACTCCGATCTGGGAATGAATGTTCGCTATTATCGCAGTACGGAAGGGGACGGCAAGTGGCATTACGCGCTGTATGACTTGGACTTGAGCATGAAGAGCGACGCAAGCTTTAATGCGTTAATGACGGGCGCTTGGAACATCATTCCGCGCAAACTGATGAAGAGCCAGACGTTTCAGGATCGGCTTTTAAAGCGGCTTGCGTATTTATTACAGAATGATCTGTCTCAGGAATCGGTGCTTGCGGAGTATGACAGACTGATTGATCAAATCGATGAGGAAATGGTGCTTGAACGCGCGCGCTGGCCGAAGGACCTCGACAGGGAGTGGAGCGACTACGCGCAAGATGTGAAGAAAGAGATATTAAAGGATCGCGCAGGTCAGCTCAAACAGAGCATTGCGGAGTGTTTGGGCAGGCCGCTTTCCGAGATTGAAGCGTATTTTACGAAGGGCTAACGGATCGGTCTCTTCTCTGCGAAAAAGCGGATCACTTTGATAGGACTATCTTTTTTGCGGGATTCGTGTATCATGAATACGGGTTCCCGTAACGGGACGGGAACGAAAAGCAGGAATTGACAACGAACGAGTGAGAATCACGATCTCGATAATATGGAAGATTTATTTCAAAAACAAATCGATGAAAACGCGCCGCTGGCGGATCGCAGGCGACCGCGCACGCTCGACGAATTCATCGGACAAACGCATATCGTAGGAGAAGGGAAGCTGCTTCGGCGCGCGATTTTGACCGACCGGCTGCAGTCGTCCATCTTCTTTGGCCCGCCGGGCACGGGAAAGACCACGCTCGCCGCCATCGTCGCAAATGCGACCGGTGGCGCGTTTGTCAAGCTCAATGCCGTCACTGCGGGGGTAAAAGAGCTGCGCGCGATTGTGGACGAGGCGGAGCAGCGACTGCGGCTCTATCGCCAGCCGACGTATCTATTGCTGGACGAGTGCCACCGCTGGAATAAGACGCAAAGCGATTCGCTTTTACCCGCGCTGGAAAAGGGCGTGATCCGCTTTATCGGTTCGACAACGGAGAACCCGATGATCGCCATGACGAGCGCAATCGTTTCCCGCTGTCGCGTGTTTCAGTTTTATCCGCTGAC
>CAYVAO010000095.1:0-6794 GCA_964448895.1 uncultured Christensenella sp. | reverse complement strand
GATGCGCGCGTTGTCGTTTGAGGTGGCTTCGACGATCTTGCCGTCTTTAAACGTAAACTTGATGTCCGTAAACGTAAAACCGGCTTCCAGAGACGGAGTATTGTACGCGATCGTACCGTTGACGCTGTATTTCACCGGAGCCGTGTAGATTTCGCCGTCGGGAATATTCATATTACCCGCGCATTTGATTGCGGGCAGACCCTTGATGGAGAAGGTCAGGTCGGTGCCGGGCGCAACCAAGCGGACTTTATCCGTGCGCTCCATGAGCGCTTTGAGCGAATCCATGGCTTTGTCCATCTTGCTGTAGTCCAGCGTGCAGACGCTGAAGAAATAGTCTTCAAACGCCTCGGTGCTCATATCCGCAAGCTGCGCCATGCTCGGCGAAGGATAGCGAAGAATGACCCACTTGGTTTTCGGAACGCGGATTTTTCCATGTACAGGCGTCCAGTAATAAGTCATATAGTCGTTGAATTTATCGCCCGGTACATCGGAGAATTCGCTCGCGTTCGTACCGCCGCGGATGCCGATAAACGCCTGCATCTGCGACATCATCGCGGCGTCTACATTGGCTCTTGTCGTGAGCTGTTCCGGCGTGCAATGCAGCATGATCTCGCGATCCATGCTCTTGTCTTCCAGCCAGAGGAAGGGGACGCCGCCAGCTTTGTAAACTTCCTTGATGAGCGCGCGGGTGAGGTCTTCGTTGCCGCCGATGCTCTGGATGAGCACGTTTTCGCCGGGTTTCACCGCGCAGGAAAAGTTGACCAGTCCATCGGCCAGCTTCAGGATTCTTGGATCAAACATGAGAGTGCCTCCTGTTGTTGAATATTGTATGCGCTGTGCCGCTCTTCTTCAGCACCGGGTTCATTATCGCATAAAAAGAGAAAAAGCGCCAGTCTATTCACTGGCGCATGGAGCGAAAAACGTATAAAAAGCGTTACACGTTTACATTATAAATCTTTTTCACGTGCTCGCCGTTCGGAACGATGATGACGAATACCATCAGCACGGTGATCATCATGCTGACCGCGATGATCCAGCGAATGGGGAAGAGATCGCCAATCGCGCCCGCGATGAGCTGACCAAGTATCGTGCCGATGATGGTAAACATCTGAAACAGGCCGTTAAATCTGCCGCGCATCTCGTCCGGCAGGTAGTTCTGCGTGCTGGAAATGCGGATATTATAGCTGGTTACGCCGAGCATACCCTCGACCAGCATGAAGATCAGCATCGCCCAGAACGGGAAGAAGAGGTATGCGCCGTCGATAAACGAAATAAAGATATAAACAAACAGCGCGATGCTATACTTCTTCTGCGCGGGGTAGCGGAAGAAATAGTGCACGCCGCCGCCGATGAGTCGACCGATTGTGTTTGCGCCCATCACAAAGGTATACTGCATAACGCCGTCAACGCCCTTGAGACTCTTGAAATACGGAAGCGCAAGCGTCATACAGACGGAGCTCACCAACATCATAACGAAAAAGAACCAGGTGATCGCGTTGAGACCGCGCTCGCGCTTGAGATAAGCGATTCCATCTTTCAGGTCTTGCATGAACCTGCTGCCGTTAAAGCGTTCGCTCGCCTCACGAATGTGTGTCTCGATTGCTCGAATCTGCGTCTCCGCAATCGCCGCGATTAAAAACGTAACCGCGTTGAAGAGAAACAGCGGCGCAAGCCCGATCGTCTTATAGCAAATACCCGCAATTGGCACCATGATGGCGCTGCTGAGCGGATAGATCAGGCTGGAAACGGAATATGCGCGCGTGAAGTTGCCTTCGCTGATCAGTGTCGGATAAAAACTATCGTAGGCAACGCTGTATACGCTGTCGATGGCTCCCATCAGCATGGAGATCAGCAAATACGCGGTATAGTTAAAGAAGCCTTTTAACAGCAAAACAAAAAACACGGCATACAGCGCGGCGGAGAGAAAATCCAGCGAATAGATGACGCGCTTACGCGAGAAACGATCCAGATATGGACCTGCGATCATGGGCAGCACGATCCGCGGCAAGCTATAGCAGGTCATAAACAGCGCATAGAGAAGTACAGATTCGGTTTTGTCCAACACAAGCAAGCCGATGGCAAAGCCCGCCACCGCATTTCCTAGCATGGAGACGACGGTGCCAAGCGTTAGAATCGTAAAATCTCTAGTCCAAAGATTGCGTTTTTCCGTTTCCATAGCGGGTAATATATCATGCACGGGCGGAGCTTGTAAAGATGCGAGAGCGATGTCAAAACTGTATATTATTTTGAATGCAATTCAATTGCACAAAGATTTTGATTCTATGATACTTTCTATCAACTCAGCATTTCATATCAGTTTATAAAAGGATAGGTCGTCAGGCATTTGGGTTGACGGGATGAATACATTCCACTATGATGAATATACGGTTCAATCTGAGCCTTCGTATGCAGACACTTTGCCTGCATACAGACCCGAAACAGGAGGATTACACCTTGATTTTGGAAGAAACTGCCCGCGCCGTGCTCTATGAAGCGCAGAAAAGCGGCGCGGACTATGCGGAATTGTTTTTAGAGGATAACGAGAGTACGCGGATCGAGATGATCGACGGTAAGGTCGAGAGCGCGAACTACGCGCGCATTTCCGGCGCTGGCGTTCGCGTACTGCTCGGCACACAGAGCGCCTACGCTTACTGCGCGGACGTGACCGAACAATCGCTGATGGAGACCGCGCGCGCGGCGGCAGCGGCACTCGGCGAAGCGAAGTTTTCGCCAAGCGGAGAGATCAAGCTTTCGCTGAATCGCTTTATTACGCCGGTCAAGCAGGCGTTTGATACCATCGGCAACGCGGATCGCGTCGAGGTGATGCGCGTTGGCGCACGCGCAATGAAAGAAGCATCCGGCGAAGTCACGCAAGCGGTCGTGCGCTATCTGGATCAGGTACAGCGCGTGACCATCGTCAATACCGACGGCGTTTACGTAACGGACGAGCGGCCTAGAACACGCATCTTTTTACAAGCGATCGCCATGAACGGCAACGAGGCGCAAACCGGCTACGAAGGACCGGGCTGCTGCCGCGGGTTTGAAACCTATCGCGATGTGATCGACGTAGAAGCGCACGCAAAGGTTGCCGCGAATATGGCGGTGACCATGCTGCACGCGCCGGAGTGCCCGGCGGGCAATCTGCCCGTGGTCATCGACGGCGGCTTTGGCGGCGTGATCTTCCACGAAGCTTGCGGGCATTCTCTGGAGGCGACGGCGGTAGGCCGCAACAACTCGGTCTTTTGCGGCAAACTCAACACAAAGATTGCCGCGGACTGTGTCAGCGCGGTGGATGACGGAACGCTTCCCGGTGAATGGGGTTCGATCAATGTGGACGATGAAGGCGGCAAACCGCAACGAAATCTCCTCATTGAAAACGGTATTCTGAAAGGTTACCTGATCGATAAACTTGGTTCCCGCAGAATGAATATGCCGAGCACCGGTTCTTCGCGCAGACAGGGCTATATGTTTGCGCCGACTTCGCGCATGACGAATACGTTCATCTGCACCGGTTCGGACGACGAAGATGAAATGATCTCCGGCATGGCGGAAGGGTTGTTTGCCAAGAAGCTTGGCGGCGGTTCCGTCAATCCGCCGACAGGTGAATTCAACTTCAGCGTTGCGGAAGGCTATTGGGTGAAAAACGGTAAGATCGTTTCGCCCGTTCGCGGCGCGACACTGGTCGGAAAAGGCAGCGAGGTGCTGCTTCGCATCGACCGTGTAGGGAAACAGATGTGGATGTCTCCGGGCATGTGCGGTTCACTTTCCGGTACGGTGCCGACCAACGTCGGTCAGCCGCGCATCCGTGTTTCCGGCATGACCATCGGCGGTAAGGGAGGAGCAATCGAATGACATATCAAGAATTTGCACAGCGTGCTATGGCGTATGCAGAAAAGATCGGCTGCGCTTCTTCCGAATTATTCTATGCAAACGGGGAATCGTTTGAAGTCAATGCAAACGGTGGCGAGATTGACCGCTACAGCGTCAGCCGCGAGGCGGGCGTATCCGTTCGCGTGTCGCTCAATGGAAAAGAAGGCTACGCATATACCGAGCGAATCGACGAACCGGAAAAGCTGGTCGATCACGCAGCGGACAACGCGAAGTGTATCGAGAGCGACGATGATCACCCGATGCAGACAAAGCAAACCTATCAGGAAGTCAAGCGCGAAGACAGCGCACTGAAAAACTTGACGGAATCGGAGCGTATCGCGCTTGCCAAGCAACTGGAAACGGCTTGCCTTGCGCTTGATCCGCGCGTCAAGCGCGTGGTGTATTGCACCGTTGGTTATGATTCCGGCGCGGTCATGATGGAAAACTCTTTGGGACTGCATGCCGAGCGCAGCAACAACAGTTCGTATATTTACGTAATGCCATCGGTCGAAGACGGATCGGAAGTTCAGACCGGTTTTGCGTTTTACATGGGAAAAGACGCGGCGAACGTTGAAGATTGCGCAAGAGAAGCGGTTGAGGATGCAATTGGCAAACTGGGCGCGAGTCCTGTTGGTTCCGGTTGTTATCGAGTGCTATTCAAACCGTTTGCGATCAGCGATCTATTGAGTGCGTTTTCACCGATGTTTTCGGCGGACGAGGCGCAAAAGGGATGCTCGCTGCTTGCCGGAAAGGAAGGGCAAACGATCGCAAACTCGATTGTCACAATTTGGGATGATCCATTTGATCCGGTCGCTCCCCGCGCGTTTGACGGCGAAGGCACACCATGCGTTAAAAAGGCTGTGATTGAAAACGGAGTGTTAAAGACGCTGTTGCATAATCTCAAGACCGCGAAAAAGGCAGGAGTACAGAGCACCGGAAACGCAAGCCGCAGAAGCGCGGCTTCGGCGGTTGATGTTGCGCCGACGATCTTTCGTGTTGAAGCGGGCCAATCGAGCTATGATCAACTCCTCAAGGAGCTCGGCAACGGACTTGTCATCTCCGAACTCGAAGGACTTCACGCCGGTGTGGACGCTGTCTCCGGAGACTTTTCGCTCAAGGCGGCGGGCTTTCTTGTTGAGAATGGCGAAATCGTTCGTCCGGTCTCCAACATCACCGTTGCGGGCAATTTCGTGACGATGATGAAGGATGTTATCGCGGTTGGAAACGATCTTCGCTTCGGCATGCCGCAAGGCGGCTATTTCGGTTCGCCGAGCATACTCGTATCCGGCCTTACGGTAGCGGGAAACTAGCGCATAAATCGCCTGTTTTTCGCAAAAAGTCTGGAAAATATAAATATTCGATTGACACGGCTCCTTTGTTATGTTATCTTTTGAAGGTGCCCCGCAAAGGGGCTCGATTTATGATGTTTTAACCGAATTTACGGAGGGTTTTGACCATGGCAGCAGATGCACGCGTAAAGATCACCCTGGCCTGCACCGAGTGCAAGCAGAGGAACTACAACACCTACAAGAACAAAAAGAACGACCCTGAAAGACTTGAGTTCAGCAAGTATTGCCGTTTCTGCCGCAAGCACACCACGCATCGCGAGTCCAAGTAACGGAAACGACGAAAGAGGAACAATATGGCACAGAATCTGAGCACACCCAAGAAGGATGCCAAGAGCGCGGATAAAAAGATCGCAAAGATCGACGCGCATGGCCATGCGCGCAAAAAGCCGCTTTGGAGCATCATCGCCCCGAAGTTGCTGTTGCCCGCAAGCATTCTTCTGGCGGCAGGCGGGCTTTTCCTCGCCGTTTACAATACGCTTCAAATCGTGACCCCTTCCGAAGCATACACGCTTTCGACCGGACTGAAAGTTGCCAGCGGTCTGCTTGGCTTACTGATGGCGGTTGCCGGTGTGCTTGGCTTTTTCAGCAAAAAGGGTAAGTCGCTCATGTGGCTTGGCGCGCTCTCAGTCGTCTACGCGCTTGTCATTTTGACCGCAACTGCAAAGATGGGCACGATCGCGCTTGTGTGCGGCATCGTTGCCGTCGTAGTTTCGCTCTTCTATGTCGTCGCCGTCGATGGCAAACACGACGTCGGCCTTTCCCGCTTCCTGCGGGAAATGATCGGCGAAGTGAAGAAGCTCACCTGGCTTTCCGGCAAAGAACTATTCAGCCACACGCTGGCTGTCGTCGTCTTTGTTCTGGCCATGGCGCTTCTCATCGGCCTTCTCGACCTGGCATTTTCGAGCGGTTTCGGCGCATTGAGCAGTATCAAAATCGGGTAAGGAGTTATTAGCGTGCAGGAAGCAAAATGGTACGTGGTTCATACCTACTCGGGTTATGAAAACAAGGTCAAGGAAGACCTTGAAAAGTCCGTGGAGAACGCAGGGCTTCAGGATATCATCCTTGAGGTGAAATACCCCACGGAGGAAACCATCGAGATTTTGCCCAACGGAAAACGCAAAGTAACCCAGAGAAAAGTATCTCCCGGTTATGTTATGGTGAAGATGCTCGTTGACGTATTTGAAAAAGAACGTCCAACCGAGCAGGGCGGCGGTAAGTCCGTCGATCTCGTGATGAATCCCCGCGCATGGTACGTGGTTCGCAATACCCGCGGTGTGACCGGTTTCGTTGGCCCCGGCAGCAAGCCGGTTCCGCTATCGGACGAAGAAGTCACCGCAATGGGCGTAGAGCGGATACCGATCATGCTCAATATCGAAGTGGGCGAAACAGTCCGCGTCATCAACGGGCCACTGGAGAAGATCCACGGCCGCGTGGAAGCTCTCGATATCGAGCGCCAAAAGATCAAGCTGACGGTGTCCATGTTCGGAAGAGCAACTCCTGTCGAACTCGACCTGGTACAGGTTCAGAGAATCTAATATACTCGTATTGTTGCGAGAGCAACACAAAATCATCTAT
>CAYVAO010000094.1:0-6822 GCA_964448895.1 uncultured Christensenella sp. | reverse complement strand
GAGAGTTAGGGATTTGAACCCTAGTTACGGTTCCCCGTAAACACGATTTCCAATCGTGCGCCTTCGACCGCTCAGCCAACTCTCCACAAGTCTGTTTTACGGACGCATTGTGTATGATACACGAATGCGCCCGATTTTGCAAGCCTTTTTCACGAGTTCGCGGGACAGATTTTTCTGTTTTTATGTCTCGTTTATGTTCTATTTTTCATCTGATCGACCAGACGAAATCCTTCCGGTTCGTATAGCCCGGTCGTCTTTGCGTCGCTCTCCGTATATCGGCAAACTTTCCTCGCGCAATCCCCTTTTCGATACAACGCAAACGGTACGGGGTCTGAAGAATGCGTGCGAATCTTGAGCGGTGTCGGATGATCCGGCAGCACCAGAATCGCGTAATCTTCCCCGCATCCCTCTAAGTACTCATAGATCGGCTTGATCACCTGGCGATCGATCTGCTCGATGGAGTAAATCTTTTCTTTGAGCTGTCCGTGATGACCGCACTCGTCCGCAGCCTCGATATGAACGTAAACAAAGTCCGCTCCGCGCGAAAGAACATCGATTGCAGCCGCGGCTTTTCCAGCAAAGTTGGTTTCAAATGTGCCGGTTGCTCCTTCTACCTTGACAACCTCCATCTCCGCACAGCGACCGATTCCCTGAATCAGATCGACCGCAGAGATCACAGCGCCTTTTAATCCGGTTTTTTCCAGAAAGGGCGTCAGCGCGGGTCTACGACCCTCTCCCCAAAACCAGATTGCGTTCGCGGGATTTTTTCCAGCGGCGACGCGCGCCAGATTGACCGGATGGTCTTTCAGCAGCTCATATGCAGCTTTCATCCAGCGCATCAGCAGCGCTTCGTTTGCGCCGGAAGGGAGTTTGCCCAAAACAGGCTTGCCGGAAAAATCGTGCGGCGGTATCAGTTCTGCTCCTGTTTCCGCGTCCTTCAACACAAGGCAATGCCGGTAAGAAAACCCCGGATAGAGCCGTATGCCCTCTTGCCCAAGCTTTTGATCGAGAAACAGGATCAGCTCGCGCGCTTCTTCGGTGGAGATCTCCCCCGCGCTGTAGTCGATCATCGTTGAATCGGCGATGTCGCCTTCCTGCGAGAGCGTAACGAGATTGCAGCGGTATGTTACGTCCGTCTGCGCAAGCTCAATGCCAAGACTTGCTGCCTCTAGCGGAGAGCGCCCGGAATAATACCGGTTGGGGTCATATCCGAACACGGAGAGATTGGCAGTGTCGCTGCCGGGTTTCATGCCGTCCGGAACGGTCTTGACCAAGCCGAATGCTCCGTCCTGCGCAAATTGGTCCATAAAAGGGTGTTTTGCTACGTCGAGCGGCGTCTTTCCGCCAAGCTCGTCTACGGGCCAATCCGCCATCCCGTCGCCTAAAATAACCGCTAATTTCATCGTTTCCTTACTCCAAATATCGCGTTTGCGATTCGATGTTTTTTAAACGTCTCTTACGCCGAAGTATTGATACAAAGTGCAGGGCATGCCGCCGTTGGTGAGCTTTCTGCGTTTGTCCGCGCGCGCGCCGTAGACCTGCTCAAACTCGCGCATGCCGGAAAACACGTTGACACTCCAACCCGGATATGGCGAAAACACGCGCCGCATCAAGCGATAGAGAGTCTTTGCGTCGTCTTTTTCCAGCATCCGTTCACCGTACGGCGGGTTGCAGACGATGACGCCGCTCTGTTCCGTTACGGAAAAATCTTTGATGTTTTGCACACGCCAATCGCAGAAAACGCCGGCTTTTTTCGCGTGCTTCTTACATAGATCAATGCTGCGCTCGTCGATGTCAAATCCGCGCACGTCGATCTTTTGGTTCGTTCTTGCGTCCAGTGCGTTCTGCCGTTCCCGCGCCCAAACGCCTTTGTCGAAAAACCACCAGCTCTCGGCGGCAAACGAGCGGCCCAAACCGGGCGCGATGTTTTGCGCAATCATCGCGGCCTCGATCGGCATCGTACCGGAGCCGCACATCGGATCGATCAGCGGACTATCCGCGCGATACCGCGAGAGCAGTACGATGCCAGCGCCGAGCGTTTCCGATAGCGGAGCCGCAACGTTATACGTGCGATATCCCCGGCGGGAAAGTCCCGCGCCGCAGCAATCGAGGCAAAGAGAGACATGGTTTCGGAGAATCCCCACCTCGACGATGATCTCCTGCCCGCCTTCCGGTATCACCTGCGTGCGGTAAGCCGTCTTTAAATTCTCGATAATTGCTTTCTTCACGATGCTCTGGCAATCGCTCACCGAAAACAGCGTGCTCTTGGCGGATTTTCCTGTGACGTGAATGTTTGTCTGCGGTTTTAAATACTGCTTCCAATTAACCGCTTTTGTCTTTTCAAAAAGCTCGTCAAACGTCTCCGCGTCAAACTCCGCCGCAACGAGCAGAACGCGCTCTGCGGTGCGCAGCCAAAGGAGCGATTTTACCATCGCCTCCACGCCGCCGGAAAACGAGACGCGCGCGTCCGCCGTTTCGATTACTTCGATATCCAGATCGTGCAACTGGCGTGTCACCAGCGACTCCAACCCAAGTTTACAGGTTGCGATAAACTTCATGAATTCTCCTCATCATTGCCGTAGTATACGGCCCAAAGTCGCTGATATTTACTCGGTCTCATCCGGTTTCTTCACGAATGGTTCCAGTTTGACGATCGCGTTACGAAGACGCGATTTCGTCACGCGGTACACTTCGCTGATCTCGTCCTGCGTGACTGTCTCTCCGCTGCTGAGCCTGCCAAGATATTCCAGCGCCGCCGCAAACGATATCTCCTGCGCGGCGGAGATACGCGGAAATTTCTTGTGTAAGCTGTCGACATACCGTTGAAAGATATGCGCAGCCTCGCTTGCGCATTCCTCCTTGCAATTGCCGAGCATATACTGCATTAAAATCTGCATCACGCCCTCGTAAGACGCAGGCAGTTTGTAGTCCAGCTCCAGCAGGCTCACGCGGCCTTTGATCCAGCGTCCGTTGAGATAAGCCATATACGGCTCTCTCGCGCCAAGGTGCTTCAGCATTCCGAATACCGCGCGCTTGAGTTCGTCCGGTTGGTCGGTGCGAAGGAGAAAATCTCGCAGAATGTGCTGGGCGTTTTCATCCGCAAAGGTGAACACCAGCGAGAGCATGCTCCTTTTCACCCGAAGGTCGGAAAGCGAAATTGCCCATTCCAGCATATCCCGAAACGAAACATCGTTTGCCCAAGCGTGGTTGAGTTCGTCATGCGGCAGCGCAAGCATTCGGTTCAGGTGATTGAGCCGCCGAAACGCCTCCGAAAACGGCACTTGATACGGAATAATCCATTTCGCATTCGCGCGTTTGCCCGCTGCATCAACATGCTTCGATTGATTCAGATAATACTTTGCAACCGTATCGTGCGGATCGATCCGCAACAGCTTTTGATAAAGCGCCTTTGCCGCCTCCGCGTCGCCATGCATAAACTTCGTATAAGCAAGCTTGTGCAGCACATTTTCGTCATACGGCATGAGGATCATCATCTGTGTAAGCGTTTTCTCAGCGTCTTCATACTTCTCCAAATCAAGCTGTAACACCGCGATGCTATGCAGCTCTTCCGGCTGCAGTGAGCGAATTTTCGCCATCTCGTCGAGCCGCGCGAGCGCGGAAACACGGTTTCCTTCTTCGATTTCGGCAAGCGCAAGCGTGCTGTTAGCCAGCACATTTGCATTGTCCTCTGCGACAAGCTCGTTTGCGAGTTTTTTCGCTTCGTCACGCCGGTTTGCAACAAAGTAAGCGATTGCTAGCTGTTCTCGAATCTTGAGCGAATCCGGCGTCTGGCTCAGACGATGCTCCAGCTCTTCCACGGCATAGTTTGCTTCCCCGCTGGCGAGCAGCGAGCGCGCAAAATGGTTGCCCGCGTTGTCCTCGTAATCATCGTCACTGCGCAGGCCGGTCGTTTCAAACATTGCGTCGTCGTCGTCGATCAGATCCAGAAAATCTTCCGCATCCGCGGCAAATTCGCCGTCAGGCTCCAACTCCAGATAATCTTCCAGACTGTCCGCCGCGCGATCATAATCCTGCATGCCAAAATAGTTGCAGGCAAGGCCAAAGTGACACTCCGGCGGCGCGTCTTCCTGATCCGCAAGGATGCGATACAGAATTCTATTGCTTTCCTCAAATCGCTGCATTTGGCTGAGTATCTCCGCCAGCGCGATGGCAATCTCTGCGTCTTTCGGCGCGCGCTCATACGCTTCACGGTATTTTGCAATCGCCGCGATCAAATCGTTTTTTTCAAGTTCCTTCGCACCGCGTTTCATATAAAAAGTAGCGCCCTGCGAAAAAGGAATTACTTTCCCTGTTTTATTCTTTGTCATCTTCTCTCATCGTCGCCGCGTCCATAAGCGTACGCAAGTCCTCTTCGGTAAACTGATAAATCTTATCGCAAAAGCGGCAGGTAACCTCCGCGCCGTGATCTTCCTCAATCATTTGGCCGAGTTCATCCGAACCGATGGAAATCAGCGCGCGCTCAATTCGTTCACGCGAACAATCGCAGCGGTAGAGCGGCTCCCGCTCGCCAACATAAGTTAAGCCAAACTCACCGAACACGCTCTCCAAGAGGCCTTCCGGCGTCTCGCCTTCATCTAGTCGCTCCGAGAATTGCGCGATCTCGTCGCTCTTTGCCTGGAGACGGTCGATCACGTCGTCAGGACAGCCGGGTAACGGCTCGGCGAAAACACCGGCGGCTGCGCGCACGCTTCCGTCTTCTGCGCGAACACGCACGCCGAGATAGATCAGCACCGGTCGCTGTAAGCTCGCGGCATAATAATTCGCAAAATCGATTGCAACTTCTCCTGAAACAATATTGCTCAGTCCCACATACGGCTCTTTTAGGCCAAGATCGCTAACCACAGATACTTTTCCACTGTGTCCGACAAAGCCGCCAACGTCGAGCTTACCCAGCTCGTTGGGCGGTAGCTCTACTTCCGGATTTGTTACACTACCCTTGACTTCCAACCTACTGTTGCCCGTGCAGATCATGCTGCCAGCGGGTCCGTCTCCTTTGAGAATGGTCGAGACCAGATCGTGTTCGCCTTTTAAATCGGCAGACATGATGACGGTCATCATCAGCTGCCGTCCCAGCGCCGCCGTTGCCACGCGGGATAGATTTAGTAGCTGCCGTCCTTCGCGCACAAGGTTTGTTCCGTCGATGAACGCGATGCGAACCATGCCGTTTGCCGCAACACATTGAATCAATCGGTCTTGTGATTTTGGTCTGTATGTTAAAACATTGTTCTTCATATACCTAAAACAACTTTCACTTTCTTATCTTTCTTTTTAAGCTCATTCGATTTCGCGTTTCTTTTGCGCTACAAATTGAATTCGCTCGCTGCTTTTTGGGGGTTCATCGAGCGTAAACGCATCGTAAATGCCTAGTACCGCAAACCCGGCGCGTTCCAGCGCCGCCGTTAAGTCTTTCTGTTCATGTGCGGCTTGTACATGCCGCTCGTCAAATCTCGCATACTTGCCGCTTTCATCCGGAACGAAGAACGCAAGCCGCATTTCCAGCAACTTCGACTTTGGGTCAAAGCAGTTTTGCCAAAGGTAGGTGCAGCTTTTTTCATCCTCGCCAAACGTTTGCCCGCCCAGCACATGTTCCAGCTTGTATGCGCTGGAGATATCGAAAAGCAGCAATCCCCCGTCCTTCAACGCGCGGTTTGCACCCGCGAAAAACGCGTCAACATCCTTTTGCGATAATAAATAATTCACTCCGTCGCAAGCGCAGGTTATCGCGGAGACCGGTTTATGTACACTGATGTGCTGCATTTGCTGCTGCACAAACGCGATCTTCGCGCCGGCTCTTCGCGCTTTTTGCTGTGCGCGTTCCAGCATTTGCTCGGATACGTCCGCGCCGGTCATGTGATATCCCGCTTGATGCAACCGAAGCGTGATTTCGCCCGTGCCGCAGGCGCAATCGAATACCGCTTCACCAGGGCAAACACCGCAGGATCGTAGCAAATTCGTGAGATAATCCGCCCACAAAGCATAATCGACGTCCGCCATCAGCCGGTCGTAGTAGGAGGCGAATTGCTGATATTGTTGTGCCAAGTTTTTCGCCGCCTCCCTTCGATCGTGCTTTGCCTTCCGTTTACCCGATGAATATCCACGCCTGTTCCGGTTTTATTCATACAGAGCGCACATGCGTATTCGATTTTCTATTTTACAACAAATTGGGCATTCCCGCAAATATATATCCCATAAAATTGCTGATCTCATTTGACAAACCAGTGAATATTTATTAAAATCATCCTAACTATAAGAAAGGCCGCGCTCCTGTTCATCAGGATCGCGAACACAAGCGCAACATGAAACAGTACAAGATCGCAGTTGTCGGCGCCACAGGGATGGTCGGCAGAATGTTCCTCCGCGTACTGGAAGAGCGTAAGCTCCCGGCGTCGGAATACTTTCTCTTTGCCTCAGCACGCAGTGCGGGCACTACCGTCGAGTTCATGGGTAAAAAACACACCGTTCGTGAGCTGACCGAAGATGCGTTTAAAGATCTTGGCGTTGACATCGCGCTTTTTTCCGCAGGCGGCGGCACATCCAAGATTTTTGCACCCATCGTCGCGGCATCCGGCGCGGTAGTCATCGACAATTCCAGCACCTGGCGTATGGACCCGGAAGTCCCGCTCGTCGTGCCGGAAGTCAATGCGCACGCAATTTCTCAGTACAAGAACAAAGGCATCATCGCAAACCCGAATTGCTCCACCATTCAAGCGATGGTACCGCTCAAACCGCTCGCGGTTAAATACGGTCTCAAGCGCGTGATCTACTCGACCTATCAGGCGGTCTCCGGCGCGGGCATGGGCG
>CAYVAO010000093.1:4254-6845 GCA_964448895.1 uncultured Christensenella sp. | reverse complement strand
TAGCCCGCCATCCGCTTCGATTTGAGAGGCAACATCGGGATACGTCGCAAGGCACAGCTCAACACCCTTGAGCATCTCGGCGACGTCGTAGCTCGCCTTGTTGTTCACGCGGAACACCCACTCATAATCACGCTCGGTGATCTCGTTTTTCACGCCGCCCATGCTGATGACCGGGGTGGAGTAGCGCTGCGCCACTTCCGACGCGGGGAACGTGACGGAGCTGTTGTAGCAACCGACAACGATATCCACGTTGTCCTTGGTGCAGAGTGTTTCCACGCGGGAGGAGCCAACGTCCGGTGAAGTCTCGGAATCGTAGACGACCGCTTCAATCTTCGCGCCGCCCAGCGATTGGATGCCGCCGTTTGCGTTCACTTCCTCAATGGCCATCAACGCACCGTCACTGTGCTGCTGACCGATTGTGGCGCTGTTTCCGGTAAGAGGCCATACGAAGCCGATCTTTACCACGGGGACATCTGCGCTGTCGGTCGCAGTTGCTTCGGTTGCAGCCGCCTGAGTTGGAGCCTCGGTTGCTTCCGGCGCTACGGTTTGCGGTACGCAGCCTGCCGCCGCCATTAAAACCACGATTACCAGAGTCAACAAGCGCAAGTGTTTTCGAGTTTGCATTTTTCTTCCTCCTTTTATTTTCTCCCTTTCGGGAATTGAAAGTTTGCGTCATCGATTCCAAGTTAGGTTAGGAGTTTTTGAGCGCATCTTTCAAAAAGTGACAGGATGACAGGGAAATGAATCTTCTCAATTTGACTGCTCGATTGGTTCTGAAACGGGGTATCTTTTCGTTATCGGTTTCGAATTCTGTTTTTTGAAAAAATCGTTTATCTGAAAATCATATTTCGTTTATTTTTTTAGAAAATCCGGAAAGTCAAACTCTTCGTGGAACGTGTACTCGACCGCTTCCGCGCAGGGTGCGTAGAAACACATCAGCTTCAGCGGTACCGTGCCGTTGTTCCAAACCATGTGCGGCACGCCCTGGGGAAAGAGAAATAGCGATCCCGGCTCGATATCGTAGATTTCGTCGCCGATTTTCACCTTTCCGGTTCCGGATACGATGTAGACCGTCTCTTCGCCTTTTGCGTGCGAGTGCGCGGGTTTCGCCCGTCCGCCGGGGTGATAGATCGTGCAGCAAACGCTGCTGTACTTTGACCCGGTATGGCTCGGCAGTTGCAGCCAGTAGACGTCTCTGCCTTCCAAGTGTTTCACGTCGCCTCTGGTTTCGTGCGTGATGATCGAATGATCCATCGAATGCTCCTTTTTTACGCAAAACAACAGAAATCCTGCCGGTTGTTGTCTGCGTGATCATGTGGTTTTTTATCTTGAACCGGTTCAAAGCAAAAATGATATCGCGAAGTTTGGATTTGCATCCGTATCGAATTCTTGAAATGTGTTTGAAAAGATATTCTCTTGTTCTGTGTTTTGTTATTCCAGGCAGCCGGCTTTCTCCAGCGTCTCTTTGGTCGTTGCGTACGCCTCCGCGATCACGTCCTCCGGACGGCGCGCGTAGTGTTCCGGGCGAAATGTCTCAATCGAGACCATGCCCTGATAACCCATGCGCTTGAGCACGCTCAGATAGTTGTTTAGATCGATCACGCCTTTTCCGCAGAAGCACCGCGCGGGTGGCGCAAGCTCGCTTTCCGGCACGTCGTCATAATCGTTGATGTGCACCGCGAACACCTTTTTTACGTCCGCAAGCGCCATCTGGGAAAAGTCGTTGAGTTTATGGTATCCAAATATGTTGCAAGGATCAAACGCATAGCCCACGTTCGCCCTGTCGATCTCGTTTACGATCTCCACCGCGAACGGCACCGTGCGAACGCTGCACTTTTGCGTTCCGACCAGCTCGAAGCAGAGATTAACGTCATAGTCGGCGGCAATATCCGATAGTTTTCGCATGATGCGGACGCAATCGCTCTTGATGTGTTCCGGTGTGTCCGCGTACGGGATGTGCGCTTCCGCGCTCATGGGCGGCACAACGATGAACGCATGCGACCCGATCTGCTGCGCAATCTTGCAACCAAGCAGAAAATCTTCCATCAGCGCTTCCCGCCTTGCCGCCGTGTCGTCGCCGGAAAACAGCTCTTTGTAGGTGTAGAGCGCGTTGATTGCGTGCGGCTGAATCCGGTGGTTTGCAAAGAAGTGCTTGAGTTCCCGCTCCGAGTGCGTGCGCAGATAGTCTTTGAGCATATCGAGGCGAATCTCGATGAAGTCAAACCCAACGTCGTTGCAAATCTCCAAATCCTGCGCCAGTGTGGAGCAGCCCTTTGCGGTCGATTCGTTGAAGCTGATTTTCATTTGGTATCGCCTCCTTTTTTATCTGCCGAGGTATCCGCCGTCTACGGGTAACGTTACGCCGGTTACATATGCCGAAGCGGACGAGGCAAGAAACAGCACGGGGCCAACGATGTCCTCCGGATTTCCCCAGCGCCCGGCGGGAATGCGGCTGACGATGATCTTGTTTTGTTCAGCGCCCTCCGGTGTTCTGTAAAACGGGTTCAACTGCGTTGCGATATAACCCGGCGCGACGGCGTTGACCGTAACGCCTTTGCCCGCCCATTCGTTGGAAAGCGATTTGGTGATCA
>CAYVAO010000093.1:0-4196 GCA_964448895.1 uncultured Christensenella sp. | reverse complement strand
GAATCTGAAGTCCGCCGAAGAAGCTATTCATCGAGGCAAAATTGAAGAAGCGTCCAAAACCGCTTTTCAACATCTCCGTACCAGCCAGCTGTGAAAAGAGGAATGTCGCGGTGAGGTTGATTTCCAGCACCTCGTCCCAGTCTTTTTCGCTGAATGTTTCGGAAGAAGCGCCTCTGCGGCAGATGCCCGCCGCGTTGACGAGAATGTCGACGCCGTGCATGGTGTCCATGCAGGCCGCAAACGCTTGTCTTACCTCATCCCGCTTGAGCAGATTTGCCGTGATGCCGTGCACCGCGGCGCCGCCGTCGCCGGCAATCTCCTTGCAGATTTGATCCATGTTTGCGCTGATATCGACGATTGCGACCTCCGCGCCCTGATGATGCAGCTGCCGCGCGATCGCCTTGCCGATATCCCCTGCGCCGCCGGTGATGATGGCGCGCTTGCCGGTGAAATCAAACGTATACTCCATAATCGTCTTCCTGTTCTGCGCTTCGGGTGCTAAAAAACCGCAGCGCCGATTCATAATCGATTTAGTATCGTCAAAACGTTACAATGCCTTTGATAAAGCCTTCCGGCGCATGCAAAAGCCACTCGAATCCCGTTTGAATCTCTTCAAACTTCACCCGGTGCGTCACCATCGACTCCATCGGAATCTTGCCGGACTGCCAGGCGGCAACGCCGCGCTCGATGTTTCTCGTTACGGATACCGCGCCGATGGGGTGCGACACGTTGATCTGCGGGGAGCGGATCATGAGTTCGTAGCCAAGCCTGCGGGAGAATTTCTCCTCTTTTGCGTAAACCGAGGCGCTGACGATTCTGCCGCGCGTTTGATAGGGCTGCTCGTGGCGTCCGTTTATATGCGGAAAACGCACGATTGAAGAGGCTGTCTCCAGCCCGCGGAGGCTGCCGGTAATCTCGACCACCGCGTCAAAGAAATTGCCGCCGGTGTGTGCAAACATCATCTGCTGGATATCACCCTGCGTCGGGTCAAATGCGGCCGTCGCGCCCATTTGGAGCGCGAGGGCGCGCTTGTCCGCGGCGATATCGATCGGGACCAGGTCGGTCAGATTACAGCCGTTGAGCGCCGAGATCGCCATGAGCCCCATCGCGCCGCAGCCGACGACCGCCACGCGGGAGATGCCTTCGCCCGTCGCGTTGTCCACGATGTTCATCGTGCAACCCAGCGGTTCGCCAACGCAGGTCAGCGGATCGAGTGAAGATTTCGGTACGCGGGTAAAGACCGCGTTCTCCGAAATGACCATATACTGTGTGAACGAACCTGCGATAAAGCCCGTTACGCGGTCTCCCGCCTGAAAGCGCTTCACCGCTTTGCCCGTTTCTAAAACGGTGGCGATCGGTTCGTGTCCAATCAAGCAAGGGTATTCAACCGACTTCACGTAACGATAACCGTCCGCGTTAAAGTCCACGTCGCAGGTACCCAGATACTTCGGTACGTCGGAATGGCAAAGGCCAACCGCGTCCATCCGAATCAGCAACTCGTGCTCTCCAAGCGGCTTGATTTCCTGCTCGACGAAATCGATCTTCGCCTGCTCCACCACTACCGCCGTCGTCGTCTTCATGTCGTCTCTCCATGTATTGTATTGTTCAATCGTACAAAGGGGTTTTTAAAAAAATTAAGTGCGTCTGTCAAAGTGTTTGTGTTTTTTCTAACGGATGCGTTTTCATGAAATCTTAGATTTGCCTTGTTTTTCTGGGCCACGCTATGATTATGCAAGATGAAAGCACATAATCCAATAGCAAACTCCATAAAAAATCATTGATTTGTTGTAACTTTCAACAATTGCACATTTGTTTCGTTTTAAGTAGAATGTGAGTGTAGCGCGTCTTGTATTGTAGAAATCAACAATAAGGACTGTAGCGTACACATCTGAGATTCAATTTCTTTCCGTTTTATCAACTGCCCGCGTATTTTAACCTTTCAATCGCAGTCAAGAACGACTCCAGCGGGTCAATCTCAAATCGAAAACATATTTGAACGAAATCCGTTTTTTATTATCATGAACACTTTTGCCAAGCGGTCAAACAGAGCCTCCCATGTGAGCGCTGCGCGCATGCCGCTTTGACCTTCAAAAGAATCAATACCTTTCCCTATGAATCACACGATTTCACTTCTTCCATATGATACGAGAGGATGGTATATCCATGCAGCAGGCTCCCACGCTGAGACAAGTATTGTCAAAGTATCCGCTTTCGATGGCGCATGTCTTATCCGGCGCAGACGCGTTGGATACACCCGTTACGAAATTCGGCGTGTTGGATGCGCCGGACGCGACGATGTTTGTGCAGGAAAACGAGCTGGTGGTTACATCAGGCTTTATCTTCAGCAACAACGAAGCGCTCCTGTTAGACGTGGTCAAGCAACTGATTCATAAGAAAGCCGCGGCATTTGGGGTCAAGCTTGAACGAAAGTACGTCAGTATACCGGAGAGCATCATCGAATATGCCAAACAGAACTCCTTCGCCATCATCGCGCTTCCGCTGACCATCACGTGGTATGAGCTCGCGAGCATCCTCTTTTCGTTTGGCGCGGAAAACTCCGCGCAAGCCACGGATCTGAGCCTTCGGAGTGAAAATGTCTATAACACGGTGGAATACTTCTTTTCTTCGATGAAAAATCTCGTAGACATTTCGCAGATTCCAACGCTGATTCATGAGTTTTTCGGTTTGGCTTGCATGGTGTATAACATCAACAGCAACGCCGTCATCGCCTGTCCGGAAAAGTATCCGCTGACCGAGGACGTCGATATCGCCGTGCGCGAGTTTGAAGTAAAAAACGCAAAGGTAGAGAATTCCAGCGCGCTGTATCGACATTATCTGATGAACGGGCAATCTCTCTTAGTCAGCACGCTCGCTTTTAACAATGTATATTTCGGACACATCATCGTCGTGGAGAGCCCGAATCAGATCTTGGACGATATTACGCTGGAAGAATCCCTGCGTTACATTCTGCTGATGATTCGCCTGCGCTGCCGGGATGTATTTGAGCTCACGCGAAACGATCTCGTCATTCGCAACAATCTGATCATCGATTTTATCACGCACCCGCACGAGGAGAAGGACATCATCCGCATCCAAGCGCTCGCCGGAGAATACGGGCTAAAGCTGCAAAACACAAATTATCTTGTGCTGTTCAGCCCGGACTCCAAGGCCGCAAACGATCACACCCCGCAGCACATCATCACAAGCGCGGTGCTGGAGCTGAATCCGAAGCTATACAACCTCTATTCGGTCATCGGCGGTTGGAAAAACGACAATCTCTTTTTTTGCATCATTCCCTATCGCGACGAGGCGCACGCAAACAAGCTTCTCTCCAAGATTACCGGCTATATCCAGAGCCGGATTACGGATGTTCCGCTGAAGTTTGGCGTGAGTCTGCCCGCCGCTATCAATGAAACCAATACGGGATATCAACAGGCGGCGGCCGCACTCAAGATTTGCAAGGACAACGATCTCGCGCAAAACATTACGTTCTTTGATCCGTTTGACCTGAGAAACGTATTGACCGATCCGAAGATGATCTCTCATTTCAATCATTACTACGAGAAATATCTCAAGCCGATCGAGGAATACGACAGCGCGCACGAAGGAACGCTCATGAAGACCATGCGCATGTATTTTGAGAAAAACCGCGAGATCAAGCCCTGTGCGGACGCTTTATTCGTACATCAAAATACGATTCGCTATCGGTTGGATCAGATTTCGCAAATCGCAAACATCGACTTTAACGATCGCAACACCGTCATGATGCTCGGTCTCTGCACGCTGATCTTCCCGTTTTTAGAGCACGAGTAAAAATCGCTCATCACGTGATTGAACGATCAGCGTGAACCGATTAGCCCGATCGGTAATCTACACCGGAAACGGAGAATTCTTTATGCTATCGTGTGATACTCTGGTTGCGCTCGGTTGCGCAACGTCCAACGGACAAAACCTTTTCGCCAAAAACAGCGATCGCCCGATCGGCGAGGCGCAACCCCTCGTCTTTTTTCCCGCGGCAACACATCCAGAAGGCGAAATGCTTCGCTGCACGCACATTTTGATCCCGCAGGTAACACGCACGTATTCCCTGCTGGGATGCAAACCATACTGGATGTGGGGATTGGAAATCGGCGTCAACGAGTGCGGCGTCGTGATTGGAAATGAAGCGGAAGATTCCAATCTGCCCGTGGACGCAG
>CAYVAO010000092.1:2541-6855 GCA_964448895.1 uncultured Christensenella sp. | reverse complement strand
TCCCGCGTCGTAGAGCGCCGTGATGTCTTCGAGGCCTTTTGCCCACTTCATGCCTGTTTCATCGGTAGAAGAGGCGGGCAGCGTCAGGTGATTTGCGGTATTGCCGTTGTTGTAGACCGTGAACTCAAACCAATAGTGCGGAACTTCCTGCAGAGAGACGGCGACCGGCGTAAAGCCCGCGTCTTTGATCTTCTGGCAGTCGAGTAGGAATTGGTCCCAGGTGTAGTCCGCGCCGGGCAGCGTTACGCCGGCAGCTTCCAGCACTTTGTCCTTCATGTTTGCCGCATATTCGGGATACGCCGCGCGGATTTCGTCCAAAGAGACGACCTTGCCCGCGGAGACGATTGCATCGGAATCATTACCGTTGAAGTAGAAGAGTACGTCGGGTTCGGTGCCGGTCTCAAAGTCGGTCATGACTTTGGCTTTCCATTCTTCGTTGGAAGTGGCGGAAGCGTCGAGCACTTTGTTACCCGTCTCGGCTTCATAGCCGGCGAGGGCCGCTTCATAGTTGGCGCGGTTGCCATCGTCGCCGCCGTAAGAGGTAACGACCGTCAGGCTGACGGGCTCCGTTGCTGCGGGCGCTTCGGTTGCTGCTGCAGCGGCTTCGGTGGCGGCAGGCGCTTCCGTAGTCGCGGCGGGAGCGGTCGGCTGGCAAGCCGCAAACGCGGTCAGGCACATTGCCAGAACCAGAATGAGCGCTATGGTTTTCTTCATGGTCTCTTTCCTCCGTATCGATTTGTTTGAAATGCAAAAACGATTTGCCTTCGATGGTTTCATTATAGGTTGCATCTGCTGCCGCGAATAAGACATGCGCTTGTCGTATTTTGCACTTGGTTGTGATGTTGTCTCTCTATGGCAAGCGCAGGCAATCGTTCCATACAAATCAGGCTCTTGCGTCACGTGATTTCGTCTTCGCTTACCCGATTCAGCGGTAGTTTGATCCGCGCTAAGATGCTGCCCGGCGCGATTTCTTCAATCGTCAGCCCGAAATCATTGCCGTAGAGAATCTTGAGTCTGCGGTTGACGTTTCGAATACCGATTCGTCCGAGCTTGGGCTCCTCGCTCTCGCTCGTTCCGTCCCAGCTCAGGAGCCGCTCGATGTTCTCCCTGTCCTGCTGCGTCATGGTGCCGTCGTTCTCCACCTCTAAATAGAGGTGTTTTTTGGCGAAGATTCGCAGCGTAATCGCGCCGTTTCCGCGCTTTTCGATGCCGTGTTCCACCGCGTTTTCCACAATCGGCTGCAAAATCAGTCTCGGCACCGTCTGCTCCAACAGCGATTCGTCGATCTGCTTTTCAAACCGCAATCGTTCGCCATACCGTTCCGATAAGATATAGAGGTATGCGTCCACATACCGTAGCTCTTCCGTGATGGTGACGGCGGAGCTGCCTCCGCGCGCCATCGCCGCGTCCAGCATGGTACTCAGCGCCTCAATCATGCGGCAGGCTTTCTAGTTGTTCGCCATACGCGCTTCCCAGTTGATGATCTCCAGCGTATTATTCAAAAAGTGCGGGCTGATCTGGCTTTGGAGCGCTTTCACGCGCGCGTCCTGCAAGGCCAGCTGCTCCTCATAGCTTTGGTCAAACTGTGTTTTAAGCTCCGCAGACATGCTGTTAAAATGCTCGGCAAGCGAGCGAAACTCCTGGCTTTTGGGCAGCGGTGCAATGGCGTAGCCGCGTTCGCCGCTTTTGACACGTCGCGCGGCGTCGATCAGCCGCGCGAGCGGCTCCGTCACATAGCGATAAAACGCCCAGATGACAAACGCCAGCAGCGGAAGCGCCAGTAGCATCACAAAGATCAAAAACCGCATCGAGCTCGGCAGTTCGCTGATGATCTGCGCACCGTCCGAGCGGGCATAGAGCGAAAGCGTATAATCCGAGGTGCGAAGCGTCCGCTCGATTGGATAAAGCGGATCGGAGTCATTCACCGCATCCGGCAAGACTCCGTCCCCCGCAATCACGCGCGTTATACCATTGATATCCACACTAGCATCCGTCAGCCAAACGATATTGTCCAATGGCGAAAACAATGTCCGCTCGTTGCACTCCATCACGATTACGGCGTACGGTTCAAACGCGCTGTCAACGATGTTGCGCAGCAGGTAAAGCACGCCGTTCGCCTCAAAAAAACTCACGCGCGTGCTGGATTCCTTGGATAGCTCCAGCGCGATCTCGTGCGCGTAAGCGCGATAAATTCGGATCGGCTCGGTCTTGCCCATATTGGATCGGTTACTTGCATAGTAGATGGTAGAAGGATCGGAGACAAAATAGAGCATCACGCCGCGAAAATTCTCATCATACGAGTATTGCTGGGAGAGATATTCCGTTACGCTGCCGTAGAGCGCAACGCCATCCGCATCCTCCTGAAACTGCGTCCACGCACGCTGAATCACGTTGTCGTAGCTCGCCGCGCGAGAAGCCGCCAGCGCGGAATCGATATTTGCTTTCGTCATATCGATCGCGTTGGTGACGCTGGTTTCAATCGTTTCATCGATGCGAATTTGGAGATTGTTGCGAATGAAATAGCTCGTGAGGGTAAGAATCAGCAGTACCGGCAGCACCCAGCACACGATGATGAGCCCGATGAGCCCGTGTTTGAGGGAAACGCCCTTCTTTCCTCGCTCCATCATGTGATCTCCTCCCTATAAATCAAGTGAACACAGGCTCCGGAACCAACCGAAGCCTGCGTGTCTTATGAAAGGAATGCGCTTTACCCAAGCTCCACGACAACGCTGCATGTTGCGCCGGCGCTCAGTTGCGGAATCCGCGCCACCGGTTCGCCGTCAAGCAAGATTCGCTTGACCCCGCTTGTAACGCCTTTGGGATTCACCACGCGTATCTCGTAAGTTGCCCCGCGCCAAACACGGGAAACGGAAAACTCCTTCCAAGCCGCGGGAATGCAGGGATCGACAATCAGGCAATCGTAATCCGGCTTGACGCCGAGGATATACTCCGTCGCGGCATAATAAGACCAACCCGCGGAGCCTGTCATAAACGGATGCCGCGCTCTGCCGAAAGCTTTATGCGCACGGCCTACCACAAACTGGCAATAGACATAGGGTTCCGCCTGCCGTACCTCGATTTTATCATTTTGGTGATACGGGCACAACGCATCATAAAACGCCATCGCGGTTTCCCCTTCGCCCAGCGCACAGGCCGCACCCCAGGCCCACGGGTTCGGGTGCGAAAAGATCGCGCCGTTTTCCTTGAGTCCCGGGTAAACGCGGGTGACAAAACCGATTCCGTCGTCCGGCCTGGTATAGGGCGGCGCGTTGAGGTGGATGCCGTAAGGCGTGTATAAATAGTCCTGAATCGCCTGCAACGCTTTTCCCCCGCGTTCTTTGGAAGCGACCCCGGAAAGCACCGCCCATGCGTTGCTCTCTAAATGCACTTTCCCTTCTTCATCCGTATGTGTTCCGATCTTTCGGTTATCCGCCGTGATGCCGCGAATATACCACTCTCCATCCCAAAGCACGCGCTCGCAAACGTCCTTTACCTGATCAGCCATGGCGCGATAATGCGCCGCGTCCTCACTTTTGCCTAATTTCTCCGCGAGGGGAACAAAGTGGTCCAGCGCCCAATAGTGCAAAAAGCTCACCATCGCGCTCTCGCCGCCGCCGAGATTCAGGCAGTCGTTCCAGTCCGCGCGGAGCCCTTTACATATGCCGTTTTGGCCGACCTGCTCCGCCGAAAAGTCCAGAATGCGCTTGAGGTGGTCATAAACGCTCTCTTCTCCGCCGTCGGCATAGGTGATTTGCGTGTCTGCAAACGCAAAATCGCCCGTTTCTTTGATGTATTGCGTAACGGAAACCACAAGCCAGAGCGCATCGTCCGAGCAGGCGTCCTTGAGACCGTGCACGATGCTCGCGCGATCCGGCACGGGAACAACCGTCGGAGAGCGGAAGCTTTGCTGTTTCTGTTCCGGCTCAAACCAACGTGGTTCGAAGAGATGCAAGCCGTAGCCCGCTTTGGTCTCGGCGCACAGGAGCTCCACGATGCGCTGGCGGCACTTTTCGGGATTGCTGTGCGGAATGCACATCGCGTCCTGCGCGGTGTCCCGATAGCCCAGCCCTGTGCGCCCGCCAACCTCGATAAACGAGGAGAATCGCGAAAAGATCACGTTGATCTCGCTTTGGTACAGCGTCCAATTATTGATCAGGGTATTCATGCCCGCGTTTGGTGTGTCGATCTGAAGCTTGTGGAGTTTTTCGTTCCAAAACGTTCGAAGTTTTCCAAACTGCTCGTCCACCGCAGCGCCGTTGCCATAACGCTGTCGCATGGCTTTTCCGGCTTGAATACCGCCTTCGCCCAGCAGGA
>CAYVAO010000092.1:0-2531 GCA_964448895.1 uncultured Christensenella sp. | reverse complement strand
TAAGCGCACGCTCTCACAGGGTTGCAGGATCAGGTGCTTTTGCAGTGCGCCGCAATGGTTGCCGCCGAGTTCCTCGCTGCCCAGACAAACGCCGCGCTCAACCGCGATCGGGTTTCGTTCGGTTCGATACGCGCCGATAAACGAATCCCGCACACAGTCGTGACCATCCGGCACAAAGCTGGAGGTAAAGAACTGATACCCGTCTTCCTCGTAATACAGATCGTGCTCGATCACCCCGTCCTGATAACGCGAGCCCGCCGCATAGAGGCTCATCTGAAAATTGCGGTTATCCATATCAATTTGATGAAACGAAAACTCGCAATAGGAATAGGCGGAAAGATTCCGCGCGCAGTCGCCGTCGTTTCGAATCACAACATCCCAAATCTCCACCGGATCATCCTGGGCGACAAACAACGTCTGCTCCGCGTGGATGCCCCGATAATCGCAGAGATATTTGCTATAAGAAAGCCCGTGACGGCAAGCGTATTTCGCCTGGTCGAGGGGCTTGCCGACCGGCTGCCAGCTGATGCTCCAAAAATCACCGTCCGCATCATCCCGCAGATAGACATAGTGGCCGGGAAAGTCCATCGGCACACCATTGGCCCGAAAACGCGTGATACGATGGTATTCGCTGGAACCGGAAAATAGATATCCGCCCGCAGTTTGGTTGAAAACCCCGCACATATCTTTGGTTCCGATATAGTTCGTCCAGGAAACGGGCGTGTCCACCCGATCGATCACATATTCACGGTTTTCATCGTCAAAATATCCATAACGCATGCTCAGAATCCTCCTTCTGGCATTATACCGAAACGAATCATTTGCGCCTACGATGATGGATGCGTTCTTTTGTCTGTGGTTGTTGCGCTTTGCGTATTCGTATGTGATGAAATCAATAATCGCAAACATATAAAAAGGCACACGTGCGTTTACGCCCTGTGTACCTTGTTTTTTTACGTATTTACCAAGAAAAGCAGATGCGCTACTCGCAAACCGGCAACGTTATCTGAATATGAATCAGGTTATAATACCGTCGATTTTGTGGCGATGAGCTTTGGCAGCGTGATAAACGTTTGAAACTGTAAGTTTGGTTTGCGCATTTTGTCGATGATCATCTTACCCGCCTGCATGCCTAGATCATATACGTCGATATTGACCACCGTCAGCGGCGGATCGGTGATACGGGAAAACGGGTAATCGTCAAACGTCACTACCGCGATGCTTGCCGGGATATCGATCTTATGCGTATTGAGCGCCTTCATGCAGCCAAGCGCGATTTCGTTGTTGGCGCAGATGATCGCGTCCGGTCGCGGCGAACCGCGGAGCAGTTCTTCCGTCATGCGGTAGCCATCCTGCCGCGTGGACTCCCCGCGCAACACCAGATGCGTCTGAAACGGCAGATGCGCGTCGCTGAGCGCGGCCTTTGCGCCCTTAAGTCTTGCTTCGGAGATTGCGTCCACCTCGCGCCCGCCAATATAAGCGATTCGTTTCTTGCCAGTTTCCAGCAGGTGGCTCGCCGCCAGTTCTCCGGATATCGGGTTGTTGTTGTCGATCCAGCAGAGCTTGCTGGGGAAATTCGGCATCCCGATGACCACATGTGGAAAATCGTATTTCAGGACAAGTTGTGAAAGCTCTCTTGTAACGATTGCCGCATGGAAGACGACGCCGTCCACGCTCTTTTGCAGCATGAGTTCTTCCACCGCGGCGCAGTTTCCCTCCGCCATGTCGATGACCACCATGCTATATCCTTTTCGCGCGAGCGCGGATTGAAGCCCAGACATGATTTCGAACATATGCGGGTTGGTAAACGCCGTATCCCGCTCCAGCGTCGTGACGAACGCCACGCTGCCGGAGGACTGTTTCGCGAAGTTTTGCGCGCGCTTGTTCGGCGTATACTTTAGTTCCTGCATCGCGGCGCGAACGCGCTCCACCGTCGCTTCCGAAATGGAGTACGAGCCGTTGATTACCTTCGAAACCGTCGCCGTCGAAGTATTGGCGAGTTTTGCCACATCCTTAATCGTTGCCGACATTTGCCCGTTCCTCCTTTCTAAACCGGTTACCCGATGTTTCGCTTTGATTATATGCCGTTATGTTCGAACCACGCAATACCCGAATGGAGCAAGCGTTTTTCCATCAAATCCATCGCAAAGCAGCGTCTCTCCCGTTAGCGGCGCGTCGATTCCCTCCGCGTTTTCGTCCTGTGCGTTGAGGGCGATGCGAATGCGCGTCTCTTCATCGTACCGCTCGTACACATACAGACCTTTTTCCGTCAGAATCGTTCGAAACTCGCCCGTTCGAAGGCAAGTATTCGCGTTTCTGAGCGCAATTACCGCGCGAAAGAACGCGGTCAGCGCCGTTTCGTCAAAGCGCATCGGCGCGCGATAATCGTCCTCCCGCAGCCCGGTTATCCCCTGCTCGTCTCCATAAAAAACCGACGGCGCGCCGGGAAACGTCAGCAGAAACAGCACGGCGAGGCGGTATCTGCGCGCGTCTTCGCCGCTGATGGAAAGAAAGCGCGGCACATCGTGACT
>CAYVAO010000091.1:1377-6860 GCA_964448895.1 uncultured Christensenella sp. | reverse complement strand
GTGCGATTCGCCGCGCGGTCGAGCTCGGGGTCACGCTGTTTGACACGGCGGACGCATACGGCACGGGGCACAGCGAAGAGGTGCTCGGCAAGGCGCTCAAGGACATGCGCCGCGATGTCGTGATCGCCACCAAGGGCGGGTTCACCTATGATCGAGAGAAGCGCGCGCTCACCGGGCAGGATTGGTCGCCCGCCTACATCCGCCGCGCACTGGAAGCCTCGCTTTCGCGCCTCGGCACGGACTATATCGATCTATATCAGCTGCACACCGGGTTTATTCCGAACGAAGCGGTAGAGCCGGTCTTCTTCGAGATGGAGCGGATGAAGCAGGAGGGGATGCTGCTTGCTTACGGCTGGAGCACTTATACGCGCGATAAGGTGGACTTGTTTGCCGCAAAGACGCGAGGTGCGGTGATTCAAACCAAGGCAAATCTGTTCAGCTACGATACGGAGGCAATCGCCGCCTGCGAAGCGCACGGGTTTGCCTGCCTGAACAACAGTCCGCTTGCAATGGGTTTTCTCTCCGGCAAGTTTTCGCGCGAAACGCGGTTTGGACAGGATGATGTGCGCGCATCCGCATTCGACTGGACGGAGTACTTTGAGGATGGTAAGCCGAAGCCGGAATTTCTAGCAAGGATGGCGCGGGTGCGGGATGTGCTGACGAGCGGCGGTCGTACCGCGGCGCAGGGCGCGCTCGCGTGGCTTTGGGCAAAGAGCGCGGTCAATATTCCGATTCCCGGGTTCAAATCACTCGCGCAAGCGGAGGAAAACGCGCGTGCGATGGCGTTCGGCCCGCTGAGCGCGGAGCAACTGCGGCAGATCGACGAGGCGTTAGGCGCGTAGATGCGCGAAAAAGCTTGCTTATAGACAGGCTTTCCTCCTATAATATGCTTCATGAAACGTGTATTGGGCAGCATTCGCCGCGCGGACGAGCGGTATCATATGATTGAAGACGGAGACAAGATTTGCATCGGCGTCTCCGGCGGTAAAGATTCTCTTTTGCTGATGGAGGCGATGAAGCTCTACCAGCGGTTTTCCTATACGAAGTTCGAGGTCATCGCGGTGATGCTCGACCTTGGATTAAAACAGCAGGACGTCTCGAAGATTCAGGCGTTTGCGGAGCGCGTCGGCATCGACTTTGAGGTCGTTTATACCGACATCGGAAAGGTCGTGTTCGAGTATCGAGACGAGAGAAGCCCCTGCGCCCTGTGCGCCAAACTTCGCCGTGGTGCGCTGAACACATACGCGGTCGAGCACGGCTGCAACAAGGTGGCGCTCGGGCACAACCGCGATGACGTGATTCAAACGTTCTTCATGAGTATGCTCTACGAAGGCCGAATCAATACATTCGCGCCGGTGACGTATCTTTCCCGCAGGGATGTAACGGTGATTCGCCCGCTGATCTTCCTGCCGGAAAAGCACGCGCTCAGTATCGCCCGCGCGCGGGAGCTGCCGATTCTGCCCGCGAATTGCGACATTGCCGGCCACACCAAGCGCGAGGAAGCAAAGCAGCTCGTCCAGCACATCACGGGCCTCGTGCCGGACTTTGAAGAGAAGTTCATGCACGCGCTTTCCACCACGGAAACCTACGGCCTGTGGGACCGGATGCGGCTCAAGGACGACGAAAAGCATAAGAGATAATATTTAGCCCCTGCGGGGGCTTTTTTTGTGTACCGAGAAAAAAACAGAACCGGTTTTGTGACCGGTTCTGCTTGCTTTCGATCAATCTGCCGATTGAACCTCCGGCTTACGATAGAACGCGCGATCCATTCGGTAGAGAACCGCGATCAGCGCGAGAATTCCGCCGGTGATGATCATCAGTAGCGGCAGAGAAACCTTGTCCGCCATTGGGCCGAAGAAGGTCATGCCGATCAAAAGGAATCCGCTGTACATCGTGCTCATCAGCCCGAATACCCTCCCTTGCATGGCAGGATCGGAGCGCTCCTGCAGCAATGTGGTAACCGTTGTTTGCGCAGTCGAGAGGGCCACGCCCAGCAGGAGCATAATACCCAGATAGACGATGAAGTTGTTGACGGCACCAAGACCTATGGTGAGCAGACCGCAGAGCCCGACGCCGAGCAGCAGCGTCTTGACGCGGTTGGCGAACCCGCCCCATATGCTCAGGAGCATCCCGCCTGCCGCCATACCGGCAAAGCCCACGAGTTCCACAATCGTCAGGTTCCAATAGCTTCCGCCATACACGCGGGTGACCAGAAGCGCCGCAAGGAATCCGCCGGGCACGCTGAGCAGAATAAACAACCCGTAAAGCAGCATGAGCTTTGCGAGGAAGCCCTCTTTGCGAAGGTAGCTTAGGCCGCCCTTCACATCGGCGAAGACGGACTGCTGTTCGTTTGCCGGAATATCCCGTTTGGGCAGCAGGATACAGCTGAGTATGCCGATGCCGACAACAGCCGTGCCAATATCGATCAGCAGCGTGGAGCGAAGGGTACCCATCGTGAGGATTGCACCCGCCGCCGCAGGCGATGCAAACTGAATGATCGACTGAAGCGTGGCATTGATGCCGTTGACGCGCATCAAGTGCTCTTCCGGTACGAGCAGCGGCGTTGTCGCGTTGACCGCGGGCAGCTGAATCCCCGCGCCGATGGAGCGAATCACGGACGTGGCTAGCAGCGCGAGAAGAACGGTTGTATCTTCCCGAATGAGCGGAAACAGCAGAGCCAGCGCGAGCGTTGCCGCAGCGATCACCGCATCCGAAACGATGATCAGCATTTTTTTCGAGTAGCGATCCGCCCACGCGCCGGAGACAAACGAGATCAGTGTCTGCGGTAAAAGCGAGCAGATTGTCAGCGTCGCAACCCATACGCCGGACGTGGTCTTCAGCGTCACATACCATACGATGGCAAACTGAACCAGCGCGGAACCGAACAGGGTGATGCCCTGACTGATGAAGAAAAGAATGACTTTTCTTTTCCAGTTTGTTTGGATTTGATCCATTCTAAATCCTCCGTTTCTCTTTCTTCGCAATAGGATATCAGAGAACCGAAGGTTGGTGTCTTACTGGAGGGTTACAGTTTTTCTCATTTGCTTGATGAAGCAGAGAATCTGCTGCGCATCCTCGCGCGCGGAGAGCAGCGCCGTGAGCAGATGGTCGCAGACCGACACGATCTCCTCGTTTTCATCGGGCGTGTTCAGCGCTTCGCCGACGGGAACGTCACGCGAGCAGGAGAGCTTTTGCGTAAAGCGCAGGATGGCGCTGAGCGAATAATTCGCGCTGCGGAGTGTGCGGATGATGATGAGCCGCTCCATGTCTTCCGACGAATACACGCGAAATCCGTTTTGCATCTTTGAACTGGCGATGAGTCCATTGCGCTCCCAGTTTCGGAGCGTATCCACGGTGACGCCGAGAGCGAGCGCCGCTTCACTCCTCTTTCGGAAGGAACAACCGGCAGAGGGAGCGCGCGCGAGCATCGCCTCAACGGAGATAATTGCGCCTCTTGCGTACGCGATTTCGCGGTCGATCTGCAAAAGATACTGCTTTGTTTCTTTCGTCGCCTTGCTCCAGCGACCCGCGGCGCAGAGGCGAATGATGCCGACCACGCGTTCCCGAAGTCCGTTTTGCTGCACTTCGGCGCGCAGAGCCAGACGGATCAACTGCACCTGCTCCAGATGAAGCGGGGTATAGACGCGATAGCCGTTCGGCGAACGAACCGGCTTCGTGAGAAAGCCGATCTCCTCGTAGAAGCGGATGGTATTGGGATGCAAGCCTGCTTGCTTTGCAATCTCACTGGTTCGATACGTCGTCATCATACCCTGCACGCATTCCCTCTAATGTTTTACCGCTTCGATACGGAGGACAAAATGAATGAGAACCGATCCTGCGACCGGTTCCGTTTGATTGTTCGAATTTCAGAAAAGACGATTACCGCCTCAAGAACAACGCCGCGAGGCAAACGCCGCTGATGAGGATTTGGATGATTGCGAAGCGGTAGCCGACCTGCGTGTCCGACCAACCCATGTTTTTGCGCGCGTGGTCGTGCAGCGGGGTGCGGACGGACTTGAGGAAGCTCTTGATCTTCGTGATGCGGATGAACAGCAGCTTGAATAGCCCGATTCCGCCGTCGAGGATAATCACCAGAACGACAGGGATGAAGTAGAGGAGATTGTAGGTCTTTAGCGCCATAATGCCGAGGAAGATGCCGATCATGCGCGACCCCGCGTCTCCCATAATGATCTGGCTTGGCGAGGCGTTAAACAGCAGATACGCCAGTAGCGCAGCGATAAAGATCAGGCACATCTGCGCTAGATCGTGCGATTCGCCAATCATCCAGAACAGCGCGGCAAACGTCGCAAGCGAGACGATGGAAACCGTGCCGAGCAGGCCGTCCACGCCGTCCGTGCAGTTGGTGAAGTTAATCGAAATCCAGAGCACAAACGTGGCGACCAGCAGGAACAGCCACTTGGGCAGCACGAGCGTCCAACCAAAGAGCGCAAGGCTGTGCGATTCGTTAAACAGCAGATAGGTTCCCGCCGCGGCTAGACACACGGCAAGGTCCAGAAGTCCCTTCTTTAGCTCGCTCCAGGAGGCGGCGCTGCGGTCATCCAGATAACCCGAGAGCATCTCCAGCAGGAATAATACGCAATAGATCGCGTATTCCCAGCGAAACGGAACGAACACGAGGAACATGATCACACAGCAGATGCTGAAGATCAGCCCCGCGCCGCGGGGTTTCCCCTTGGCGACTTCTCCATTGACGGCGAATTTTCTACCTTGATCTTTCGGCAGGCGCGTGATGCCTGTTTTGATGGCAATAAACGTAAAGATAAACGTCAGAAACACGCTGACGACAATCCAGCTGGTATCGTAGGAAATCGGTAAAAACGAGTAGAGCATGCATTTCTCTCCAAACAAGAATAGCAACAGTATAACCCGAAGTGGCGATATGCGCAATTCTTTCGCGCAGAACCGCGCGGTTCGGGTCGCGGTCAACGACGAAAAATGCACCGCCCGGCGGGCGGTGCATGGAAACGGACGAACGCTTACGCCACCTTTTTGCTGACAGCGTCGAACTCTTTTTGAATCTCATCGCTGGGTTTCTTGGTCAGCAGCGAGACCACAACGATCACGATGCAGGAGAAGAGGAACGCGGGCAGCAGTTCGTAGATGCCCCAGATACCGCCGAGCTGGCTGATCACGAAGTTCCAGAGGAACACCATGCCGCCGCCCGCGATCATGCCCGCGATGGCGCCCGCATAGGTGGTGCGCTTCCAGAAGAGCGAGAAGAGCATCAGAGGTCCGAACGCCGCGCCAAAGCCCGCCCAGGCGAAGTCCACAATCGAGAAGATCACCTGATTTTTGCCCGTCGCGACAAAGATCGCGAAGATGGTGATCAGGACCAGCACGATGCGGGAGACCCACATGGTCTCTTTCTCGGAGGCACTCTTGCGGATCAGCCCCTGCCAGACGTGCTTGGAGACGGCGGAGGCGGAGATGCGCAGATAGGAGTCCGAGGAACTGATTGCCGC
>CAYVAO010000091.1:801-1367 GCA_964448895.1 uncultured Christensenella sp. | reverse complement strand
CGAGTCCCGCGAGCAGCGGCGGCAACAGTTTTGTACTCATTAAAATGAATATATTCTCCGTGTTGCCGGAACCGTAGACCATGTACGCGTCCGAATACAGCACGCGCCCGATGATGCCGATGGCCACCGCTGTCGTCAGCGAGATCACCACCCAGACGGTCGCGATGCGGCGCGAGCGGGTCAGCTCATGCTCGGCGCGGATGCCCATGAACCGGAGCAGCACCTGCGGCATGCCAAAGTAGCCGAGGCCCCAAGCCATCGCGGAGGCGATCGCAAGTCCTGTGTATTTGCTTGCCTCGCCGAAAATCGCGGCGCCGCTTGCCGCCTCTCCGGTCGGGTTAGCGGAGGTCACGAGGCTCAAAAAGCCCGGGATGCCTTTAGCGTTTTCAATCACGGTACTCAGTCCGCCCGCGGCGCCGATGCCGAGCACGACCACGAGCACGAGCGCCAGAATCATGACCACGCCTTGCATAAAGTCCGACGTGCTCTCCGCAAGGAAGCCGCCGAGGAAGGTATAGGTCAGCACAAACAGCGCGGAAACGATGACCATGGTGTTATAACTGGCT
>CAYVAO010000091.1:0-791 GCA_964448895.1 uncultured Christensenella sp. | reverse complement strand
TTGCCGCAGGCCATCAGGCAGCTGCCCGCGTAGGGCGTGAAGAAAACGATGATCATGACCGACGCGATGGTCATCAGCACGCGCTTGTTTTCGTGGAAGCGGCGGGAGAAGAAGTCCGGAATCGTGATCGCGTCCACCGCGACGCTGTAGCGCCTCAGGCGTTTGCTCACGATCAGCCAGTTGAGATAGGTGCCGATTGCGAGGCCGATCGCCGTCCAGCCCGCGCTGGCAAGGCCGCTCCAATACGCAAGCCCCGGCAGACCCATCAGGAGCCAGCCGGACATATCGGAGGCCTCCGCGCTGAACGCGGAAACCCACGGGCCCAGCGTACGTCCGCCGAGAAAATACGACTCGGTGTCCTTGTTGGCGCGCTTTGCGAAGACGACGCCGATAGCGATGACGACCGCCATGTAGGCCACGATGGCGATCAGGTGTTGTACTTGATCTGCAAGCATGAAAGACAATCCCCCCAAGTTTGATTTGCAAAAACAGAATAATAATTCAGAAATTTGTGTGTATTATACGACAATGCGTTGCGTAAACGCAAGAAAAAACCGCAGATCCGGCGAGAAAAACGCGCAAGCGGCGACCTCGTGCCGTTGCGGCGGGAAATGTGTATAATAGAAGCGATAGCCGATCTATAAAATGAAGAAGAGGAACTGCTTGATGCGCTGGTGGATGATACTGCTTCTGGTGCTGCTTGTGCTCATCGTCGGTGCGCGGATGCTCTCTGCTCGCACGACGATTCTGCAAATGACGCTGATTCGCCTGATCTGCGCGGGCAACGCGGG
>CAYVAO010000090.1:2380-6992 GCA_964448895.1 uncultured Christensenella sp. | reverse complement strand
CGGCAGGCACCGTTACGAGCCAGGGTTTGATAGAACCTGTATAAGTGGATCAGCGTGTTTTCGGCATAGAGTCTATGCAAGGGAACGCCGGATCAATTTGAGTGGTACCGCGAGGACGAATCCGTCCCCGTCTCAATCGTGAGACGGGGATTTTTTATAACCGAAAAACGGCGGTTTCCAGAGTGATATTTGCAGGAGGCAACGACATGATCTATGTATTTTTACTGGATTCAACGCTGCGCGACGGTGCGCAGAGCGTTGGCATTTCCTTTTCCGTACAGGATAAAATTAAGATTGCGCGCATTCTGGACGAGCTTCAGGTCGATTATATCGAGGCGGGCAACCCGGGTTCCAACCCGAAGGATATGGAGTTCTTTGAGCTGCTTGCGCAAAACCCGCTCAAGCATGCGAAAGTCACCGCCTTTGGCGCAACGCGCAAAAAGAATATCGCGGTTGAGGACGACGCAAACATCAAATCCCTGCTCTCCGCAAACACCGCTTGCGTTACCATCTTCGGCAAATCCTGGGATATCCATGTCACGGACATCCTGCGCGCCGAGCTTTCCGAGAACCTGAACATGATCCGCGACACCGTCCGCTACCTGAAAGAGCAGGGCAAAGAGGTCGTTTACGACGCGGAACATTTCTTTGATGGCTACCGTGCAAACCCCGATTACGCTCTGAGCACGCTACAGGCGGCTTACGAGAGCGGCGCGGATTGCCTTTGCCTTTGCGATACCAACGGCGGCAGCTTTCCGGACTTTGTGATGAGCACCACCAGACTCGTTAAGGAACGTTTCCCCGTTGCGGTCGGCATCCATGCGCATGACGACGCGGGCATGGCGGCGGCAAACAGCGTTCTTGCGGTCACCGCGGGAGCCACGCATGTACAGGGCACGTTGGCAGGCTTTGGCGAACGCTGCGGCAACGCAAATCTTTCGACCATACTGGCGAGTTTGCAGCTTAAGCTTGGTTACGATTGCGTACCGGAAGAGGCGCTGGAGCGACTTACCAGTACGGTCCATGAGGTGGCCGATATTTCCAACATCAGCGTCAGCAAAAATATGCCTTACGTCGGCGCAAACGCGTTTGCACACAAGGGCGGCATGCATGTAGACGGCGTGATGAAAAACTCTCTTACGTTTGAGCACGTTTCTCCCTCCGCGGTAGGAAACACCCGCCGCGTGATGATGTCCGAAGTAGCCGGAAGGAGCGCGATTCTGGAAAAGGTAAAGGGATTTTATCCTGAAATCAAGAAGGACTCCGAAGAGGCCACGAGAATCATCGACATGGTCAAGCAGATGGAGCACCAGGGATATCAGTTTGAGGGCGCGGAAGCATCCTTCGAGCTGGAAGTACGAAAGCTTCTCGGCGTACGGCCGAAATTCTTTGAGCTACAGATGCTCAGCGTAGTAGACGAACCGCAGTCCGAAATCCGCAAAAAGCCGTCGCTCGCTTCCATCAAAGTATTGGTTGGAGACAGGCTTGAGATCACCGCCGCGGAAGGACTCGGCCCCGTGAACGCCATCGACGCAGCATTACGAAAAGCGCTGGAGGTATTTTATCCCGAAATCGGAGAAATCCGGTTGACGGATTACAAGGTACGCGTACTGGACAGCGAGAGCGCGACAGCGGCAAAGGTGCGAGTTCTGATCGAGTCCACCGACGGACACGCTTACTGGACGACGGTAGGAGTCGCGGTAGACATCATGCAAGCCAGCACGCGCGCGCTGATGGATTCCATCGAGTATAAACTGCTCAAGTCACAGGCTCAGTCGAAGTACTTCGAAGCGCAGAGCGAAACCGCATAACACGAAATTGACCTAGGATCGAAAGGGGTACTATATATGAAACTCACAGGAGCGCAAATCCTGATTGAATGTTTGGTGGAGCAGGGCGTGGATACCGTGTTCGGCTATCCGGGCGGCTCCGTGCTCAATATTTATGACGAGCTCTATAAAAGCAGCGACCGCATTACGCATATTCTCACCGCGCATGAGCAGGGCGCTTCCCACGCGGCGGACGGCTACGCCCGCGCGAGCGGCAAGGTCGGGGTCTGTATCGCGACCTCCGGCCCGGGCGCCACAAACCTCGTGACCGGAATCGCGACGGCGTATCTCGACAGCGTGCCCGTCGTGTTTATCACAGGTAATGGCAACGTGAATCTGATCGGCAAGGATAGCTTTCAGGAGGCGGATATTGCGGGCATCACCACGCCGATTACGAAGCATAACTTCATCGTCAAGGACGTGAAGGATTTGGCGGAAACCGTTCGGGAAGCGTTTGACATCGCGCGCGCCGGAAGGCCCGGCCCCGTACTGGTCGATATCCCGAAAAACGTGACCGCGGAGTCCGCCGAATACACCGCGGAAAAGATCGACACCACAAAGAAAGAAGCGCCGATCAGCACGGAAACCGAAGCGGCGGTGGAAGAGCTTGCGGACATGATCCGCAGCAGCAAAAAAGTCTTTCTGCTCTGCGGCGGCGGTGTTCAACTCTCCGGCGCAAATGATGAAGTCTATCGACTCGCCGAGATGATCCAGTCTCCCGTGGGATGCACGCTGATGGGCGTTGGATCGTTTCCCTCGACCCACCCGAACTTTACCGGCATGATCGGCATGCACGGCACACGCGCAACCAATGTTGCCGTCTCTGAAAGCGATCTATTCATCGCGCTCGGCAGCCGGTTTAACGACCGCGTGACGGGCGACGCGAATAAGTTCTGCAAGACCGCAAAGATTGTTCAGATCGACATCGACGCGGCGGAGATCAACAAACACGTGCGTACCCCGCACCATATCGTTGGTGACGTGAAAACGGTGCTCAAACGCTTGCTCCAGATTCTGGAGACCTCGCCCATCGACACTACGGAGCGCAAGCAGTGGCTCAGCGCGATTCAAACGCTGAAATTGCCCGTGAAAGCGGCGCGCCATGCAGGATTTTCCCCAAAGGCGATTCTGACGGAGGTGCAAAACCATCTGCCGAAGGATTCCATTATCGTGACCGACGTGGGACAGCATCAAATGTGGGCCGCGCGTTATTATAATTATGATGTGCCGGGCACCTTCATCACATCCGGCGGATTTGGTACAATGGGTTATGGTGCGGGCGCTGCGATGGGCGCTGCGATGGCGAAACAGGATCGCAAGGTCGTTTTGATCACGGGCGACGGCTGCTTCCGTATGAACAGTAACGAGCTTGCGACCATGCAGCATTACGGCATTCCGGTCGTCATCCTCGTGATGAACAACGGCGTTCTTGGCATGGTGCGTCAGTGGCAAACCGTGTTTTACGGAAAGCGATACTCGCAGACGAACCTCGACCGCGGGCCGGATTTTGCGAAGCTTGCGGACGCTTACGGACTCAAAGGATATTCCGTCTGCTCGCTGGAACAGTTTGACGAAGCGTTTTCTCAGGCGATCCAGTCAGGAGAGACGGCGGTGATCGACTGCCACATCGGTTGCGACGAGACGATTACGCCGATGGTCGCGCCGGGCAAACCCATTACGGAGTTTGTGCTGCATGAAAGCGAACCCTCTGAAGCAAAGAAATAAAACGCACTGGAATAAACGGAAGGGAAGATAAATAGATGCGCAGCGATGAAGTCACAAAAAATGCGGAGCGTGCGCCGCACCGCTCTTTATTTAAAGCCATGGGATATACGGATGAAGAACTCAGCCGTCCCCTGATCGGTATCGCAAACCCCAGAAACGAAATCGTACCCGGGCATTTTCATTTGGATCAGATCGCGGAGGCGGTCAAGGCGGGCATCCGCATGGCGGGCGGTACACCGATTGAATTTGGTACCATCGGCGTTTGCGACGGCATCGCGATGGGACATCAGGGTATGCACTATTCCCTCGCGAGCCGCGAAATCATCGCAGACGAATGCGAAATCATGGCGGAGGCACACCGGTTTGACGGAATGGTGTTTCTGCCCGGCTGCGACAAGATCATTCCCGGCATGCTGATGGCGGCTGCACGGTTGGATTTGCCCGCCGTGGTGGTCACAGCGGGACCGATGCTCTCCTATCAGGGAGACGGTAAAAATCTCGATCTCAACAGCGTGTTTGAGGCGGTCGGCGCGTTTAAGGCGGGCAAAGCCACACAGGCGGAGCTCGATTTCTGCGAAAACAACGCTTGTCCGAGCTGCGGCTCTTGCTCCGGCATGTTTACGGCGAACTCCATGTCGTGCCTGAGCGAAGCGATCGGCATGGCGCTGCCCGGCAACGGAACGATTCCCGCAGTCTACGCGGAGCGTTTGCGCCTCGCCAAGCACGCGGGCATGCAGGTGGTCGAGCTGGTAAAAAAGGACATTCGTCCATCCCAGATTCTCACCGAAAAAGCGTTTGCCAACGCGCTCGCGGTGGATATGGCGCTTGGCTGCTCAACCAACAGCGTACTGCACCTGACCGCCATCGCGCGGGAAGCGGGGGTTACGCTCAACCTTGACATGATCAACGACATCAGCGCGAAGGTGCCAAACCTTTGCCGCCTTGCGCCCTCAGGCCCGCATCATGTGGAAGACCTCTATCACGCGGGTGGTGTTTCAGCGGTGGTCAACGAGCTGCTTCAAAACGGCTATTACGGCGGCGCGATTATGACCGTACTC
>CAYVAO010000090.1:0-2370 GCA_964448895.1 uncultured Christensenella sp. | reverse complement strand
GATGGGCGAAGCGGTCAAGAATGCAAAGATTCGAAACAGCAACGTGATCCACTCCTGCAAGGAGCCGTATTCCAAGACCGGCGGCATCCAGATTCTCAAAGGCAACATCGCGCCGGACGGCTCCGTCGTCAAACGCGCAGCGGTGCTGGACAGCATGATGGTACACAGCGGCAAAGCAAAAGTATTTAACTCTGAAGAGCAGGCGATCAAGGCGATCTACGGTCTTGAGATTCAGCCCGGCGACGTGGTCGTCATCCGTTACGAAGGGCCGAAAGGCGGCCCGGGCATGCGCGAAATGCTGGGGCCGACGTCCGCCATCGCGGGCATGGGCCTTGACAGCACGGTGGCGCTGATCACGGACGGACGCTTCTCCGGCGCTTCACGCGGGGCCGCGATCGGTCACGTTTCGCCGGAAGCGGCGCGCGGCGGCAACATCGCGCTGATTCAGGACGGCGACATGATCGATATCGATATTCCGGCGGGCAAGCTCCATGTACGACTCAGCGAAGAAGAGCTGAACGAACGCAGAAAGAGCTGGCAGCCGCCCGAACCGAAGATCAAGAAAGGCTATCTTGCGCGATATGAACGCATGGTTTCCTCGGCTTCGGAAGGAGCGGTCGTGAAATAAGCGGCGACGCTTGAGGATACGACATGAGACAGATTTCGATATTGGATACCACCCTGCGCGACGGAGAACAGTCTCCCGGCTGCGGCATGAATGTCAAAGAAAAGATCGACATGTCGCGTCAGCTGGAATCCCTCGGCGTCAGCGTCATTGAGGCGGGGTTTGCCGCAGCGTCGCAAGCGGACTTCAACGCCGTTCGCGCGGTGGCAAAGGAACTGCAGCGAACGCGAGTAACGAGCCTCTCCCGCGCGCTGATGAAGGACATCGACAGCACCTGGGAAGCGCTGCGGCATGCGAAATATCCGCGCATCCATCTCTACATTGCAACCTCGGATTTACAGCTGGACCTCAAACTCCAGAAATCGAGGGAAGAGGTGCTGGAACAGACGACGCAGATGGTGCGGTACGCTAAAAAACTCTGCGAGGACATCCAGTTTTCCGCGGAGGATGCGACGAGGAGCGATCCTGATTTTCTGGTGCGTGTGTTCGAAACCGCAATTGCGGCGGGTGCGACCGTCATCAACGTACCCGATTCGGTCGGTTACGCAACGCCTGAAGAATACGGTAATTTGATCCGGTTCCTACGCGGTTCGGTCAAGGGCGCGGATCATGTGCAGTTTTCCACCCATTGCCACAACGACCTCGGTCTCGCGGTTGCAAACTCGCTTTCGGCGATTCTTGCGGGCGCGGATCAGGTGGAGTGCACGGTCAACGGCATCGGCGAGCGCGCCGGTAACGCCGCGATGGAAGAGATCGTAATGAGCTTGCGCTCACGCGCGGATTATTATGGCGCGTATACCAACGTAGACCCGGCGCAGATCTATAAGACGAGCCGCTTGCTCTCCGCCATTACCGGCGTGAAGGTACAGCCAAACAAAGCGATCGTAGGCGAAAACGCCTTTTCCTACGAAAACGGCATTCATCTGCAAGGCTCGATGGCGGAAAAGCAGACTTACGAGATCATGCGGCCGGAGTTGGTGGGACTCACCAACAACAAAATGCTGTTGGGCAAGCATTCCGGCAGAAACGCGTTTAACGAGCGCGTGAAGGAACTCGGCTACAGCGTGGATTTCGAGTTGTCCAACAAGCTCTTCAAACGATTCAAAGACTTGACGGATCGAAAGAAATCGGTCAGCGATAAGGACATCGAGGCGCTGGTGCGCAGCGTGCTTGCGCAGGAAATACCAAAGAGTTATTCGCTGGAGCGCTACGTCATCAACTCCGGCAACACGATCACACCGACTTCCAGCATTACGCTCACCGGAGCGGACGGCGCAAAAACGGAGAAGGTCGCAATCGGGTTCGGGCCGGTGGACGCCTCGTTTAACGCGATCAACAAGATCATCGGTCGCGCGGTCAAGCTGGAGGAATACTCCATCGGCGCGGTTACCGCTGGCAGAGACGCACAGGGCGAGGTCAGCGTAAAGATCAGCAGCGAAGGCGCAACGGCAAAAGGCTACGGCCTGAGCACAGACGTGATAGAAGCGAGCATTCTCGCCTACATCAACGCAATCAACAATCTGATATATGAAAAGACGCGGGAGGACATGTAACACTATGGGAATGACAATGACGCAAAAAATACTCGCATCCCACGCGGGGCTTGACCAAGTCAGCGCGGGACAGCTCATTCGCACGAAGGTAGACCTGGTGCTCGGAAACGACATCACGGCTCCTGTCGCGATCGTGGAGTTTGAAAAAGCGGGGATTGAATCGGTATTTAACCGCGACAAGATCGCGCTGGT